>JAHOYW010000189.1 GCA_019038735.1 Victivallales bacterium
GTCGCGGAGAGAATTGTGAAAATAACATAATCATAACATACAAGCCACGGCTGTCCCTAGCCGTGCTTTTACTAAGCCTTTGAATGCAATTTGGTATCACAAGAAAAATAAGCGTTATAGCACTTATTTTTTAGGCAGACTTTCGAGCTCAAGTGCTCTTCGGTATCCCCAAGCAAAAAGCTTGCTGACAAAAGCATTTCTGGCTTTGGAGCTTTTAACACCAGTAACCACCGCGACTAATCGCTTACCGCCACGTATGCACGTTGCTGTAACGCAAAAACCAGCGGCTCTGGTATATCCGGTTTTTATTCCGTCAACACCGGAGCATTTCCCCACTAAGCGATTAGTGTTGGTCAGTGTCTGACGATGTTTGTTGCCTTCGGGACGGAAAAAATCATGTTTAGTTGAAGTCCAATCCATCAACAAAGGATATTGCAGTAATTGTTCTGCCAGAATTGCTAATCCTTCCGGACTGCTTATAGAATTTGTCCTCTTGTCGCTTGTCAAGCCGTGTACATTGACGAATTTAGTGCTCGGCATTCTCAATTTATAAGCGCGTTTATTCATTGCCGCGACAAAATGTGCCATACTGTTATTTCCAACATATTCCGCTACTAAATATGCTGAATCATTAGCACTTTTAATAGCCATGCTTTTGAGCAGTTCGCCAAAAGGAAGAGTTTCTTTTACGTCCAGATACACTTGCGAACCGCCCATGCCGGCAGCTCCAGGACTCACAGCAATCGGCGTGTCCAGTTCAAGATCAGTGCGCGCGTCCAGAGCTTCGAGAGCCAGTAAAAGAGTCATCATTTTAGTCATCGAAGCAATCGCGACTCCTTTTCGCGGATTTTTTGCCCACAAAACTTTATGCGTGTCAAGATCAAGCAGTATGCCGGAGGATATTTGCTTGCAGCCTGCAATTGGAAGTTTATCAGCCCAAAGAGCTTTGCGGTAATCAAAAAATTTACCGAAACGGGGATTGTGGGATCTAACTTTGTAAGTTTTCCGGGCAGGAACGTCAGCTTCTACTATTATTTGAGGCTGTATTTGTTGTGGACTAGTCTCCGGTAGAGAAGGATTCCAGGGTTGAAAGAAGAAAAGATATGTTAAAACTGCAATAAGTAAAATAAGAATAGTAACAATATATTTTTTCATTTTTTATCCTTTTTTAGTGGCAAGACGATTCAGGGCACTAAACAAGGCGGCGGTTGCTGCCCGGTCAATATTTGAGTGCTTGCCTGCTCCATAAACCAAATGTTTAGAGCCTTTAGGGCGAATTCCCACAAAAGCAATCGCTTTAGCGTCAGCATTTTTCCCCAAAGTTCTTTCAGAAAAATCTTCCAGCTTGAAATCTGGAATTTCTGAACAATGCTGCAAGGCATGAGTAAGCGCGGACAGAGGTCCGTTCCCATAGGCTTCCAGTTTCAGTGCTTTGCCGTCAATTGTTATCTTTGCTTCTATTTCGATAGAATCTTCGTCACGGATTTTGCGTGAAAACTTAGTCATTATATATTTGCCTTTGATATTCACAAAGCCTTTTTCAAATACCTTCAATAGTTCGGCTGAATTTATTTCGCCACCTTTTTTATCCAGATATTGCTGAACTTCCGCACCGATTGCAGGGTGCATCTGCTTAGGAGGATAAATGCCGAACTCTTTTTCAAGCACAAAAGCGATACCGCCTTTCCCGGATTGGCTGTTAATACGGATAAGTTTTTCATAAGCTCTACCGACATCAGCCGGGTCGATATGCAGATAAGGCACTTTCCAGCCCTGCTTAAAGTATTCAGAGCTTTTGTCTCTAGCATCCACGCCTTTGCGTATCGCATCCTGATGCGAACCGGAAAACGCGGTAAAAACCAGTTGTCCGGCGTAAGGATGTCTGGCGTGAACGTCAATCCCGGATGCTTCTTCCACGCATTTGACGATTTCCGGCATATTTGAAAAATCCAAGCCGATATCCAGTCCACGCGCAAAGAAATTCAGTGCGATTACGGAAATGTCCAGATTTCCTGTGCGTTCACCGTGTCCGAAAATTGTACCTTCAACCCGTTCCGCTCCGGCAAGTATTGCCATTTCGCTGGCGGCTACCGCGCAGCCCTGATCGTTATGAGCATGAATGCTGATTGTACTTTCATCCAAATAGGGATAATTATTACAAAAATACTCAATCATATCCGCGTATTGATAAGGCGGACGGCGTTCAACGGTTGCCGGCAGGTTAACAATGAAATCATTTTTTTTGCTTGATCCCCACTCTTCTTTCACCGCTTTACACACCTCAATAGCAAAATCAAGATCGTTATCCGTGAATTCTTCGGGGGTAAATTCATAAGCCACAATATCCTGCATTTCTGCGTCAGCGATAGCCTCTTTCACCATGCGGGTACCGTTTATTGCCATTTGTTTAACTTCTTCGCGATTGCTGTTGAAGACAAAACGACCGTGCAGATCCGAGGTTGGCACATAACAATGCAGCAATGCCTGTGTAGCTCCCTTGAGAGATTCAACAGTACGAGTAATCAAATGCCCGCGAGCTTGTGTCAGGACCGCTATTCGAACATCGTCAGGGATATGATTATCTTCAATCAGGACACGAATAAAATCAAAATCATCTTGCGATGCCGAGGGGAAGCCGACTTCAATTTCCTTGAAGCCTATTTTGACGAGCATTTTAAAATACTCAAGCTTAGTTTTCGGGTTCATCGGCACAGGCAGAGCCTGATTGCCGTCACGCAGGTCAACTGATGACCATATTGGCACTTTTTCTATTTTACGATCCGGCCATTGCCGGTTTTTTATTGCTATTGGTTCAGGGTACACATATTTAGGATATTTCATTATATTTTACTCCACAAATCCAATCTGTTAGTTTTTGAAACGTAATTCTCATTACTATACAGTAAATTTCGAAAAACTCTACTTAAAAAGAAAAAAAACAAAAATGCAGGCAGGCACAAGAGGACTTTCGTCCTTCACGGCTATCATTAAACGGGAATTTTATCTGGAGGGCGAGACTCTGTCGAGCCATGATTTCCTAATGATATTTACGGTAATTCTTTTGAATAGTAATATTACCATTTTCTCTAACGGTCAGTAATACTTTTTCTTTTACGCCGGAGAGAAAGCCAAATTGCAGAAGAATATATATGACTCTTCCTCCAAGTCTTTTATACCCGCGTTCATATGTTAGTAAAATACCATTATAGTTTTTTGGGGGTATTTTTTTTAAATTCTCACCAGAAAGATTATATTCATTGCCAAAAGCTGAAATTTTAAAATTTATAAAATGGTTATTAGTGTTTTTTTTGCCAAATATAATAATTGGACCAGAATCACCAATACCTTTTGACTGGATTGAAAAATCTGATAACTGTACAACTCCTTCTTTGGATGCAAAGGCTGTAAGCGTAAAGGCATAAATTGTGAATATAGATAAAATAATTTTTTTCATTTGTTTTTTCCATTTGTTAGTTGCGTGTAAGGCTTGGTTCATTGTGCTGAAAATATTGTAATACCCACGCGTTGGATATGTTCGTTCAGTTTAGGATTTTTGATGCTGTTCAGGGCTTTAACATCGAACTGATACG
>JAHOYW010000086.1 GCA_019038735.1 Victivallales bacterium
ATAGTAACTATATACTTTAATAAATAAAATGAAATAAAAATTTATGAAAAATAGTTCATTTGGTGTAATAATCAAGGTAAATAATATTGATATTTGTCGAAATTTCTACCGAAACGTCCTCAATTTAGGCGATCCTGCCACAGACAGCAGTTTTTGTGTCGAATTTCAGATCAACGATAATTTTTTCCTGATGCTGGAAAAAACTGATGCTCGTTTTTTGGAACATGAATCATCCGCGGTAAGCTGGACTTGTAAGGTGAAGAGCATTACAGACGTGTATGACGATGCCCTTATGCATGGCTATCAATTAAATATGAATAAGCAAGTTCATGAAGGTGAAGTTTTATATCGTTGCCAGGACCCGGAAAAAAATATCTTCTATCTTTTCAGTAATGAAGCTGAAAAAACTATAGACCTTACTAAAACTGTAAAACTCAGAAATCCTGTAAACTACAAAACTTGATTTTTTCAAAATAGCTTCAAAAATCAAGGCATCATTCCTTTTTTCTAGTTACGCTCAAAAAAAAACATTTTTTTTTGCCTAAAAACTTGCAGGGATTGAAAGTGAAGTTATATTAAGTGCCTTATTGTACTGGTAACAGTAGTATGATAAGCTCGTTTGATGTATTAGAATTGAGACAAATTAATTCTCGGGGATATTGAAAATAACGGCTGCCCCTGAGCTTATTTTGAATCAAATGTAAAATAAATAATAATAATGAAATTTGCACGAAGCAAAGATCACAAAAGAGGTATTAAAAACTATGGCAGTTGTACTAAGGCTTAAAAGAACCGGCGCCAAAAACAACAGTTGCTTTCGTATCGTAGCAATGGACAGAAAGTCTGCTAGAAACGGAAGAGCTATCGAAGAATTGGGATTCTATGACCCTCGTCATAAAGATGAAAAATGTAATCTCGAAAGAGCTGAATACTGGCTTTCAGTTGGTGCTCAACCAAGCGATACAGTTAAAGCGATTGTTAAACGCGCACAAGACGGGGTTAAACTTTCTGACAGAGTTAAACCTGCAAAACCATCTAAAAAAGCATTAGCTAAATTAGAAGCTGAAAAAGAAGCCAAGGCAGAAGCAAAAGAAGTTGCGAAAGCTGAAGCTGCTGAAGCTAAAAAAGCTGCTGAAGAAGCTCCTGTTGCTGAAGAAGCTCCTGTTGCTGAAGAAGCTAAATAAGCAATACAAGCTACTGATTAATTAAATTTTAAGGACTTATAATATGTTAAAGTCATTTCTGAACCTGTTTTCGGGAGCTGGCTCTTCTACTTCAAGTAGCAGTGCTCCAGCCGAAGGCGGAATGAAGGATCTCGAAAACTTTGTTGACTACATCGTTCGTTCACTTGTGGATGAACCGGATGCGGTAAGAGTAATTTCTGAGATAAGTAAAGATTCAAACGTAATAAAAATTGACTGTAAGAAAGAAGATATCGGTAAAATTATCGGTAAACGCGGAAAAACAATCATGGCAATTCGTTCATTAGTGAGCGGTGCGGCAGGTCGTTTAAAAAAGCGCGTTACAGTCGAAGTTGTTGACTAATATTGCAAATTGATATTATAACTTTGTTTCCGGATATTTTTTTCGGACCATTAGCTGAAAGTATCATCGGACGAGCTGTCAAAAGCGGTCTGGTTAAGATAAATACGGTTAATTTGCGGGATTACACTCACGATGAACGTAAAACTGTAGATGATAAACCATACGGCGGTGGACCGGGAATGCTTCTCAAAGCTGAACCGCTTTTTGAAGCAGTCGAAGATATAAGGACAGAGAAGTCATTAGTAATTCTGACTTCACCGCAAGGGCAAAGTTTTAATCAGCAGATAGCAAGTGAACTGAAAACTTATGAACACTTAATTTTCGTCTGCGGACATTATGAAGGTGTGGATGAACGAATTCGCACAGAGTTGATTGATAGAGAAATCTCAATTGGAGATTATGTTTTGACCAGCGGCAACTTAGCCGCCATGGTTATGACTGATGCCATTGTGAGACTTTTGCCGGGCGTGCTGGGCTGTGACGCTTCCAGCGAAGATGAATCTTTTTCGCAGGGATTACTGGAATATCCCCAGTATACCAGACCGACTGAATTCAGAGGCATGAAAGTGCCTGACATCCTGCTTTCAGGGGATCATGGAAAAATAGCCGAATGGCGTAAAGAACAATCAAAAACAAGAACTCGTAGCCGCAGACCGGATTTATGGGATAAGCAAAACAAAATTTAAAAATAAAACATAAATGGAGACTATATAACATGAACATCATGGACAAAATCAATAAGGAACAGTGCAAATCAGAAATAACTGATTTCGCAGTAGGCGACACTGTCAAAGTCAGCGTAAAAATTATTGAAGGTGAAACTGAACGTATTCAGGCTTTCGCCGGCGTAGTTATCGCTCGTAAAGGCAGTGGAGTACAGGAAGCTTTCACCGTTCGCCGCGTTATTTCAGGCTTAGGTGTTGAGCGTACTTTCCCGATTCACAGCCCCCGCGTAGCTTCTATTGAAGTAGTGCGTCATGGTAAAGTGCGTCGCGCTAAATTGTTTTATCTCCGGGATAAAATTGGTAAAGCTGCTAAGGTCAAAGAACGTCGCGATAAATAAGCGAATCATTGATATGCAATTTTTACTTGCAGACAGCAAACTCCTCTCCCTTGAAAAAAATAAATGGGCTGAGGAGTTTTCTTTTGTAGCCGGAATCGACGAAGTCGGTCGAGGTCCGCTGGCGGGACCAGTAGTCGCGGCGGCAGTGGTATTCCCGCAAGGCGCTAAAATACCGGCGGTTGATGATTCAAAGAAGTTGAACGAAAATCAACGCTGGGAATTGAATGATGCCATCATGCAGGTGGAGGGAGTTCAATATGCGATAGCGGAAGTTGATGAAGTAAAAATTGATGAGATCAATATTTTACAGGCAACACATTTAGCGATGCGCCTAGCGGTCGAAAAACTCGACAAAGTTGATTTTTTATTAGTAGATGGTCGTCCGGTTCCGGGCTTGCCTTTTGCAAGTTTATCGGTAATTAAAGGCGACAGCAAGTCCGCGAGTATCGCGGCGGCGAGTATCCTGGCAAAGGTTTACCGCGACGATTTAATGTGCCGTTACGCGGAAATTTATCCGGGTTACGGTTTTGAAGAACATAAAGGCTATGGAACAAAGAAGCATCTTGAAGCCTTGCGCAAGCAGGGTATTTGCAAGATACATCGCCGTTCATTTGCCCCGGTGCGGAATATTATAAATCCACCGGCTGAACAATTAGAGCTTTTTTAAAGATTGAACATCGAACATCGAACGTTCAACATCGAACATCGAATGGAAAAAGAATAATGAACAAAACAAAATACGATTTGGAAGAACGTTTATTAAAATATTCTGTTAGAATAATCAAAATCGTAGAAAAATTACCAAATACAAGAACAGGAAATCATATAGCAGGACAATTATTACGTTCAGGAACATCTCCTTATCCAAACCATGGCGAAGCGCAGTCAGCTGAATCAACGAAGGAATTTCTTCAAAAAATACTAATTTCATTAAAAGAATAGAGAGAAACTCAAAGATGTCTGAAACATA
>JAHOYW010000303.1 GCA_019038735.1 Victivallales bacterium
ATGGCATCGCCGACCAGTTGAAGCTGTCGCGCAAGTCGCTAAAGGCGCAAGTCTTTTAGAAAACCCCAAAATCAGCCGCCAAAGTATAGCTTGGGGCTATAACACATGGAAAATAAACACTGAATTCAAGGCATACCGCACAGGTAATATTCCTGCCGGGAAAATTGATGTCAGCTACAATCGCTACAATAACGCCACTAATGACTTGAAAAAGATGTTCATAATTCCACCTTTTAAATGCAATCCCCTGCAGCTTGGGAAAACCCAGAAAATTGTTCTTGCCGATGCAATCGAGCCGCTAAAAATCAGCAGCAACAAAAAAATGTATATTATTATTTCTGTTATTGCTCTACTTGTAATTATCCTTATAATTTTGTTTGTCGTCCGGCGCTACAAAAAAGAAAAAGCTATTATCCTGCCATCCTGGGCTCTCGCGCTCAACGACTTACACAGCCTCCGCAATCACATAAAATCTGGAGATATCACCCTCAATACCGGTTTTATTTCATTGACTGATATTGTTCGCGGATACCTGGAAAAACGTTTTAAACTACCCGCATCCAAACAAACCACAGAAGAATTTCTCGTCGGCATCAACCAAAAAAGCGGTCCCCTGCCCAAAATCCAAAGACCGTTCCTGAAAGAATTTATGCAGGCTTCTGAACTGGTTAAATTCGCAAAACTTCCGCCGGACGAAAACACTTTAGATCAAGCCCTTAATAAAGCTGAAATATTGGTCAATGAGACCCGCCCGGAAGATATTGACGGAGGTGCCAAATGACTTTTGCTTATCCATGGCTGTTGTTTTTATATATTCCGCTACTATTAATCATCTGGTATTTGTGGAGCAGAAAAGCAATGCCCGCATTGAGAATCTCCAGTACCAAACCATTTATTAGAGCCAAACAAAAAAGTAATGCCCGCACCTCGCATCTGCCTTTGCTTTTTTATATTACCGCGTCCGCAATTCTTGTATTCGCCCTCGCCCGCCCGCGCGTTGGCAGTGAAAAGATAATTTTCCGTGCCAAAGGCATAGATATTATTTTGGCAATCGACCTTTCCGGCAGTATGCGCGCGATTGATATTCCGCGCAACATCAAGACTGAAAAACAACTGAGTAAAGAGCTCAAAAGCGGCAAGATCAAAAACCGCATCGAAGTAGCTAAGGAAGAAATCAAAAAATTTGTAAAAAAACGTCCAAATGACCGTATCGGCTTGATTGGTTTTGCGCAACTGCCTTATAATATCTGCCCTCCAACTCTAGATCACGGCTGGCTGATTGACAATCTTAAACGCCTTAAGCCGGGCATAATAGGGCAAAGCACCGGTATCGCCGGACCAATCGCCAGCGGAGTTCAGCGTTTAGATAAATCAGACTCCAAACGCCGGGTGCTGGTTTTATTTACAGATGGCGCTAATACCGTCAACGCCCGCATCACGCCGCGACAGGCGGCAAAACTGGGAAATGCTTGTGATGTAGTTATTTACACTGTCGGAATCGGCAGTAACAATGCTTTAGTCGAGGATAATTCCATGTTCGGGCGCAGTTATGTTCAAGCCGGCGGTACATTTGACGCGCCTTTACTCAAAGACATCGCGAAGATTTCTGACGGTAAATATTACCATGCTTTCGATGCCAAAGGGCTTGAGGAAGCAATGATGGATATTAACAAAATAGAAAAAACGACTGTTGAGCAGCCGAAGTATGTAGATTATAAAGAATTCGCGCCGACACTGGCAGTTTTTGTCTTGATTCTTCTTCTATTCGGATTCCTGCTGGAAAATACAATATTCCTGAGCATACCCTAAAGTATTGTATTTGTACTGATTTGCAATCTAAAGGCTAGTAAACAACCAATCAATTTGACTGTATAAAAAAAATCTCAACTATCGAATTTCACTTGGAGGGCGAGACTCCGTCGAGCCGCAAATGTCGCTAATGCTCGGCTCGACGGAGTCTCGCCCTCCAAAAATCATCGCATCGAAGATACTATCTCATAGATTGCAAATTGGTATAAATTTACCATTCGCCATCCCCTGCCCCGGTGGCACAATCGTTGCCCGGCAGAGTTCCTGAAGTACAGCCGCGTCCAGGATGAACGCCTTGACTGCAAGCTGATTTTCCGGCACTGACTCCAGTTAAACAACCTGAAGATTGTGCAGCCTGTTCGCCTGCAACACATACCGCGTAAGCGAAAAAGAATTTATTCATTGGATATAATTTTGGTTTCTGATATTTCATAACAATTCCTCTATCAAGGCGTTTTCTATACTTTCCCATACTTTTCCATTTAAAGTAGCGTAGAGTGAAAATGATGGAATTTTTGTTGTTATATTGACACTTGTTTCAAAAATTTCTGTTTTTAATTCATTTGAAATATCTTCCTCAATATCCCCAACAGCCTCCACTGAAGATTGATAGAGCGAGATCATCGACAAAGGCTGAGAAAGCCGCTCAGCTCTATCACTTTCTGACTGTTCAAGAAAGAAAATACCTGCCAGCTTTGTACCCTTTTTAATATTCCATGTTGCTGATTTATTTCTGCCATGGACAAATTCACTCCAGGTCGGCAATGGGTACAGGTAAAAATCATCACCATGCGGCAAAAGTAATGCGGTATCATCCGCTAATTCCCGCCAGGGAGAAGGCAAACGGCGTATTGTAGTCGTCTTGCCTGTATCGCCGGCAGCAGCTACAATTATTCCGCGACCATTAAGATTCGCGGATGAAGCATGTACCACTATTCCTCCATGTGCCAAACAATGCAGATAAAAAGGTTTCAGCATTAACCACATTAACACAATCCGAATATCATGATTATTCATTAGATCTTCCGGAAAAACCATCAGCCATTTGCTACAGTCGCTATTATGAAGCAAACGCACAGCTTTCCGCGAATAGAATATCTGCCAATCGGAATATTCATTTTCAGAAAGAGAGTTGTAATATGAGCGCGGCATTATTGTTAAATCCGCGTTTTCTTCTGAACTTGGCGATAATTGCATTATACCCCGCAGTTCATCAAGTAGCTCCACGCACTTAGCAACAGCTTTTATTCTCCAAACAAACGGTGACAAAAAATCAAACTCACAACATAGCATATAAGATTCCTTTTAAGGATTATTACTAAAGCTATGGTCTATCTATTTTTTTTCAAGTAAAAGTCGAAAAAAACATCGTACTATATTTGTATAACTAACTTATCAAAGTAATGTAATTGCTTTATAGAAATATTAGGTGATGGATTTATTATTAATGAAATATTATAAACCAGAGATACATTCAATTTCCGCTACCAAAGCAAATGCGACATGTGTGGACGGTTCAAATGCGATTCCTATAGCAGAATGTGTTACGGGGGGAGATGTTGCCGATAGAAGGTGTCGTGCGGGACTTGCCGCATTCGGGCAATGCAGAGCTGGCACTGCCGCGGGTCGCAGATGCAGGGCTGGCATTAGCTTTGGCGTAGGATGCGCGTCTGGTACTAGTGGTTAATTTTTTTCAGCTTGATTAATTTTATCTGTAACATCACAATTGACAAATGGGGTACATTAAAT
>JAHOYW010000378.1 GCA_019038735.1 Victivallales bacterium
CTCATCATTAATGTGCTGGGTTTCCTGCAATAGCTCTGGCGTAAAAATTGAAGTGAGAACATTTTCTTTATTGCTTGAAAAATCAACAAGATATGATGGACGTTTAGCTGTTATAAAATTTCTAAAATCTGCCCCTAAAGCAACTACTTCATCCTCTCCAAAAATTTTCGGTTGTATTTCTTTGTATATTCTTCTATGATATTCTCCTTCTTCTGGAGCACATTCATGAAATATATACTGAGCAAGACGTTCTATAGAAAGAGTTTCTACAAGTTCTAATGAAAGACCCACCCTACCATTATAACTAAATCCTAAAAGATAATCTTCAGGACCTTCAACAACAGCATTAAAAAGATGCAGTTTTTTTAGTAGATTAGCTTGAAAATCTATCAAATTCTTTGAAGTGTCTTCTCCTATGTATATATCGTCTGGATGAAGAGTGGATTTCTTCTCTATAAATTGTTTGATACACAAATCCGTAGCTTCTCTAATTTTATCAATGGTAGATTGTTTACACTCAATTATTAGTTCTGGAAGTTTTCCCTTAACAAGATCCAACAAAGGCTGACCATTTCCTATGGCTCCTGGCTCAAGTTTTTTTGCAATTCTCTTTTGAACATCATTGCTTCTAACAGGATTAATATTTTCTCCACAAATACAAGTAGTACCAGGTGCAGCCTTGCACCGGTACAGACTGCCGTCAAAAGACCGTGCCGGTCGCGGAGCAAGGCTGCTGTTGCCTTTCGCTACGCTCAGGCTCAGCCTGCGCAAAGTGCGACTACTCAGGATATCATCTTTTGAGTTTTGACATTGTTTTTCTTTCATACTTTGGATATTTATTTTTCCATTCTCGATTTTTTTGGAGCCTCTATTTTTTATGCAAATTCAAATAAAAAGAGTGAAATTACATAAATTTTTTCATAATTTAATTTGCCTTGCGTTGTTTTCTTTTGTTTGCATTTCAATGAGTTTAAGTTCAGCGGCTTTCAGATCTTCCGGTGTATCAACACCGATACTTTCAAGCGAACTGCGCATGAGATATATTTTAATACCATTTTCCAAAGCCCGCAACTGTTCAAGTTTTTCACAGGCTTCCAAACGACTTTCCGGTAAAGCGACAAATTGTTCCAATGCCGTTTTGCGATAGGCATAAATTCCCCAATGCAAAAGAGCCGGACAGTCAAGCCCGCCTTCTCGCAGAAAAGGAATGAGTGAGCGGCTGAAATATAAGGCGAAATCAAAGTTATCAACAACAACTTTCACCCGATTCGGATCAACTAAAACATCGCGTTCAGCCGGAACTCCGACAGTAGCCATTTCTATTTCCGGATTTGCCTGCATCAAGATTATTAAATCATTAATGACTTCAAGCGGAATTAGAGGTTCGTCACCTTGAATATTTATAATTATATCACAATCCAAACCTTCAGCCGCCTCACAAATACGGTCAGTGCCGGAAGGATGATTAGGAGAAGTCATCACCGCTTTACCGCCAAAAGCTTCGACCGCGTCAACAACCTGCTGGTCGTCAGTGGCTATCAAGACTTCGTCCGCTATTGATGCTACAGCTTTTTCATAAACCCATTGGATCATCGGCTTGCCGCATAGTTCAGCGAGAACCTTGCCGGGAAAACGCGTACTGCCAAAACGTGCTGGAATTATAGCTGCTGTCCGATTATTCATTTTTATATCTCCCGCTTAAAACTTTCAAGCAATTCCTCTTTACTAACGGTAACCGTACCAACTTTGCCGACCACAATTCCAGCGGCATGATTAGCTATTTCCGCCGCTTCGACCGGATCCGCTCCAGTGCTCAACGCTAAAGTGAAAGCCGCGATAACCGTATCACCGGCACCGGATACATCATAAACTTCCCGTGCTTTAGTCGGAATTACCACCATCTCCGCGTCTTTGCGGAATAAAGCCATACCTTGTGCCGCTAGTGAAATAATCAAATAATCAGGTTCCCATTCATCCAGCAACTGTGCCGCCACCGCGTGCAACTGTGTGTCATCTTCCACCGCGATACCGTTTCCTTTAGAAAATGTACCGGTTATCGCAAATGCTTCGCTACGGTTCGGTTTCATCACCGTCAGACCTTTGACTTTCATTAAATGACCGGGTTTGGGATCAAGCGAAGTTATGATATTCTTTTCTTTAGCACAAGCAATGATATGATTAAGCATGTTCTCATTCAGAACACCCTTGCCGTAGTCTTCAAAAATTATCGCGTCAAGCGCGTTGGAATCTATTAGTTTTGTTATTTCACCGAGCATTTCCTGACGAATAAGATCATCAAGTTTCCCCGTGTCTTCAAAGTCAACCCGCAGGAGCTGCTGCGCGGAAGCGATAATGCGCTCTTTTTTAGTTGTGCGTCGAGATCCATCAACAGATAAGCTCGCCGGATCAATATCGTAAGCCTCAAAAAGAGTTTTCATCTCAGTACCGTCAAGATCGTCACCAATAACACCGTAAGCTTTAACCTTAGCGCCCAAAGTAACGATATTACGCATTACGTTGCCTGCTCCGCCGAGGCAGCAACTTTTCTCTTTGACCTGAACAACAGGCACCGGTGCTTCAGGGGAAATTCGTGAAGCTTTACCCCAGATATAAACGTCGAGCATTAAATCACCGACCACCGCGATTCTAATATCTCGAAATTTATCAACTATTTGTGTAAGACGTGTGTTTTTCATAAGATAATCTCCAAAATATTATATAGACTTTAATCAGTCTTTTCCATTGATTTTTTTAATGTTTTAATAAAATTTTTAGTGTCAATTTTCATGTCCTTACTATATGCTCCGTCTTTGTCTAAATAACTACGAAAAGTTAGCATTCCACTTATAGTTTTATCAATCTCCTTAACTTCCTTAACGCCTATTTTATATTGATACTCACGCAAATAATCCGCCAAAGGAGTTAAACTGTTATTAATAATGAGTGCTTCATTCTGCGCGTATTCATCCTTGGATTTGAAACGGAAAAAACTGTTTCGAACATGATCAAATTGATTTACCATGTCCTGCCGCCCGACTTCTTCACTCCAGACTCCTTCAATCTGTAAATGCGCTGGAATAAAAATCGCCATAAATATCTCGAAGGATATTATCAGAAAAAAAATCGCAATTGCAGAATAAGCAATGTAATCTTTTTTAAAGTTTGCCGACTGTACAGGTTTTTCCAAACTATATCTCCCAAATATCTTAGTACTGCTTAAAAAGAGAATTTTATTAATCAAGTACATTACAGTTTAAAGCTGACTATTACAACTTTTATACAGCTAAATTTCATCAGGAACTTCTATATACCCTACTCTCGTTTTTCGGCGGTATGCTCTTTGAAATAATCATCGTCTTATCCGTTCCGGTCTTCTGTTCCATCCGCCACGAGTCATTATTATGGTTCAAAAAACGAAAAAATTGAATCTAACAATTTGCTTTTTGAGCTAATTGTTGCTATTTTGTATCTATAATCAATCAAGGAGATTAATAAATGTTCAAAAGTAAAAAGTTTATTGTATTTTTAGTTATTGCTTTAATGGGAAT
>JAHOYW010000125.1 GCA_019038735.1 Victivallales bacterium
ATATCAGTTTTTTCAGGAGATTTAACCGGAGAAGGAACGCCTTTAAAGTATTTTACCGGACGCAGACAAACATAAAGATCAAGCAATTGACGCAGAGCCACGTTCAAAGAACGGATTCCGCCGCCGACCGGAGTAGTTAAAGGTCCTTTGATCGCGATATGGTATTCACGAATAGCGTCAATAGTTTCTTCAGGGAGCCAAACATCTTCTCCATAAACTTTTACGGCTTTCTCTCCGGCAAATATTTCCATCCATGATATTTTACGTTTACCACCATAAGCTTTTTCTACAGCACTGTTCCAGATGTGCATACTGGCTTTGGTTATATCCTCACCAATACCGTCTCCTTCGATAAAAGCGACAATCGGATTATCCGGCACATCTAGTGTTCCATCTGCCGCTACGCTTATTTTTTCACCTGCGGGAACTTTAATATTCTTGAATTCTGACATTTAATTTTACCTTTTTAAAGTTTTGAGATGCCGCCCTAGAGACCGGCGATCCCGGATTTTTAATTATTTTTGCATGCGCATTTGTGGGAATAATACTACATCACGAATAGATTCGGCTCCGGTGAGCATCATTACCAGACGGTCAATACCGATTCCCATACCACCTGCCGGCGGCATACCGTGTTCCATTGCGGTCAGGAAATCCTGATCGACTTTTTCATTAACATCATCACCCTCTTCTTTGCTTCGTTCATATTGTTCCATGAAGCGACGGCGCTGTTCGATAGGATCGTTAAGTTCAGAATATCCCGGAGCAATTTCCTGCCCGTTGATTTCGAGTTCAAAGACATCGACCAGACTGGCATCATCACTGCATGCTTTCGCCAGCGGCACGAGTTGAGCCGGCAGACGAGTTACAAATGTAGGCTGAATCAAAGTTTTTTCAATCAACTTTTCATAAACTTCATTAGTTATTTCAAAATCCGGCCATGAGTCCTCGATAAACAAGCCTAAATCCTTGGCGCGTTTGACACGTTCCTCGTGTTCAACATCGAACCAGTCATCACCGGCTTTTTCCTTGACCAATTCGGCATAAGGAGCGCGGCGCCACGGACGGGTCAAATCAATAACATTACCGTTAGCGTGCTCAATCTTCAAAGTTCCGAAAACGTTTTGCGCGATAGTAGTAACGAGTTCTTCAACCAGTTCCATCATTGTCTGACAATCACCATAAGCCTGATAAATCTCAATCATTGTGAATTCAGGATTGTGCCGGCGCGACATGCCCTCGTTACGAAAATTACGGTTCAACTCATACACTTTTTCAAAACCGCCAACCAGAAGCCGTTTGAGGTAAAGCTCCGGTGCTATACGCATAAACATATCAGAACTCAAAGCTTCATAATAAGTTTTAAATGGATTAGCGGAAGCTCCACCAGCCATAGCTTGGAGCATTGGAGTTTCAACTTCAAGAAAATCTTTAGTTTCGAGATATTTGCGGATTTCGCGAATAATTTTAGAACGTTTTAAAAATATATCACGACTCTCATCGCTCATAATCAAATCAAGATAACGCTGACGATAGCGCTGTTCAACATTAGTCAAACCATGAAATTTTTCAGGAAGAGAACGCAGCGACTTGCTCAAGAGGGTTATTTTTTTGGTTTTCACGGAAAGTTCGCCGGTACGGGTAACAAATAATTCTCCGTCAATTCCAATAATATCGCCAATATCAAAAAGTTTTTTAAACATTTTGAATTCGTCCGGTCCAATTATTTTTTTACTGATAAAAAGCTGTATTCTACCGGAACTGTCTTTTAAATCCGCGAAAATAGCATTACCCATTATGCGGCGTCCCATTAAACGTCCGGCAACTCTGACAACTTGTTCGTCTTCGCACTCTTCCTTATAAGACGCACGCGCAATGTCTATCTTTCCAACATTGTCGAAACGCTCGCCAAAAGCTAAAACATTAGCTTCCTGCAGTTCTTCAGCTTTGCTGACCCGCTGAGAAAAAATATCTTCAGGAGATTCCTGTACTTGATTATCTTGTGTATCACTCATTTGCTGATTCCATTTTTATATTTTGTTATCTTTAATTTCTTGCACAAACAAAGAAAAATATAATGTAACATATAAAAGCAATCTTGCAATTTTTAAAAATGAAACTATCTTAAGGATTCGTAAATATTCTCGCAAAATAACAAATAATTAACAAAAGGGTTCGAAAAAATGAAAAAATCACTGATACTTTCGGGTATTGCAATGTTAACAGGTGCTTTTAGTGCCACAGCTCAGGTTCCTGAAGCAGTAGGAAAATGTGTCAAGGCAGCACCGGCAGCTCTCAATACTATTCCAGTCGAATGGTATTCAGCTCCATTAGGGGCAATACTCGCACTATTGATTGCCGTACTTTTCTACAAAAAACTGATGAAAGCAAGCGAAGGCAATGACACAATGAAAGAAATTGCCCAACACGTCCGTGAAGGCGCGATGGCATATCTTTTCCGTCAGTACAAAGTTGTTACTGCTGTTTTTGCTATTTTATTCGTAATCTTTGCGGCTCTGGCATTTGCCGGACTCCAAAATGCTTTTGTTCCTGTCGCATTTTTAACGGGTGGTTTCTTCTCCGGTCTTTGCGGTTATATCGGAATGAAAACAGCAACCAACGCTTCAGCTCGTACAGCTCAAGCCGCCAGCGAAGGTTTGAATCGCGGTTTACGGGTTGCTTTCACTTCAGGCGCGGTAATGGGTCTGGTTGTAGTTGGTCTTGGTCTTCTTGACATCTGCATCTGGTACTATGCTCTTGACCAGTGGTTCTTTACTCCTGAAAATATGAAAACTGGCTGGACTATATGGGGCTTGGAGCTTGTTCCCGCTAATTGTTCTATCCCAGAGAAATATGTTTATATTACAACTACAATGATTACATTTGGAATGGGTGCTTCTACTCAAGCCTTATTTGCCCGTGTCGGCGGCGGTATCTTTACTAAAGCTGCTGACGTCGGTGCCGATTTGGTTGGTAAAGTCGAAGCTGGTATTCCTGAAGACGATCCACGTAACCCTGCGACTATCGCGGATAACGTTGGGGACAATGTTGGTGACGTTGCCGGTATGGGCGCTGACCTTTACGAATCATACTGTGGTTCGATTCTCGCGACTGCCGCTCTCGGCGCGGCTGTGGGTGTTCAACAATACACTACAGTAGGCGGTGCTGACAAAATCATCAAACTGATTACAGCTCCAATGATTGTAGCTGGTATTGGTATCGTACTTTCTATTATTGGTATGTATCTGGTAAAAACTAAAGAGGGAGCTTCTCAGAAAGACCTTCTTAAGAGTTTGCTTGTTGGAACTCTCGGTAGTTCTATCATGATTCTTCTTGCTCTGGTATATCTCCAGCATCTTGGATTTATCACATGGGGTATCTTCGGTTCTGTTGTAGCCGGTCTGGCTGCTGGTGTTATCATCGGTCAAGCGACTGAATACTACACATCCGCAGAATTTAAACCAACTAAAGGTATTGCGTAACAAGCCCATATGGTTGCCGCCACTACTAATATTGATGGTCTTGCCACGGGTATGTATTCTGC
>JAHOYW010000364.1 GCA_019038735.1 Victivallales bacterium
GGTCATTAGACCGACATATTTTTTCAGTCGATATATACTAATATTTTATGTTTATACTTTCGAGTTCTCCAAAAATACCAGAAATAATATTCTTGCATCCAAGCAATATTGCCATTGTAACGTTTTGACTCAATTAAGAATGGACAGAGAGCAAAATAAGAAATTGTATTCCTTTTTTTATGAAACTTTTTCCATTCTTCAAAAGTTGGATATTGTTTTTCTTGAAAAAGTTTTCGCCTCCAAAAACTAGCTCTTCTAGCAGAAACACCCATTTGAGGTGTTGTCCAAGTAAGTGCTATTGTCGGATCTTTTTTATATCGTTCTTTACATTTTTTATAAAAAAACTGTAAGAATGCTTCATGTTCTTTTTTGACAGCTTTGATTCCTATTGAAGCAGTTAAAATCCAGGAAATAAACAGGAAGAGGGAAACATATATTAATATTTCCAACCACTTTTTTTTGATTTTGCGATGAAGCATATTTATATTCCTAATCCAGTTAGGGGACTTTATTTGTGCTTGTCTTTCCATAGTTATTGATATACTTATGGAGTATGCTGGATATGAGAGTTTGATAAGGTAAGCCCTCTTGTAGAGCTTTTTTCTGGAAGTGGACAAAATCCCGCTCGGTCATTCTTATATTAACTCTTTTGTTTTTCAGCATGGTATTTTTAGCTACTTCCTTATAGCGGACTGATTCACTCTTGAAATCAGAGATTTGTTGCCACTCTCCTTTTTCAATGGAAGCCAACAGGTCTTTTTCTTCTGTAGTCAGTTTCATTTTGAATTACCTCTTAAATATAGTTTTGTCATTTTCCTACTAGGAATAATTGTCTTAAGAAAAATCAATTTATCGTCTTCAACAAATGGAATAATATAAACATATTCCTCTATGTTAACAACAAAGATTTTCTGTCCCAGATAACGCTTTTGATTCGGATGTTCAATGGCATCGAGCAAACCACCATGAGTCAGATGGTAAACCACATCCTCAAATGTAACACCACGTTCTAATCTTAGTTGTTTGTTCTTTTTGTCATTCCAATCGAATATTTTCATAATACTATTATAGTACATTGTGTGCATGTTGTCAACACTTATTGATGTAATAAGCATAAATATTTGTCTGTATTTGAAAATTTAAGATAAAATAAGATAAAATTAAAAGCTCAGTTCCCGTTGCAGTACATGTATCACCTTACGAATCATATTTCCGCCAATCGAGGAATATTTGCGGATATTTATCGCACCGGAACGCCCTATCGGCAAGCTCACTGTTTCATCTATTTTTATAGTCACCTGATAAACAGAATGTAAAGGTTTGAAATGTCCTCGCTGAGGATTTTGATTACTGAGGATACTGCCACCAAAAACATCCAGCAATGGTGTCGCTTCTAACTCCGCCGCCACATCATTTACTGAAGTAATTATTCCTGAATAAGCATTCAAGTCACGTTTTAGATGAAGTTTTATTTTGTCACCAATTTGCAGTTTACGCATTTCATCTTCACCGACATAAGCCACGACTTTTTTGAGTTTCGGATTGTAAACTTCACCAATAGCAGTTCCTTTACGAAGCCATTTTCCTTCTTTTAATTTTTGATCGTAAAACGCGAAAACTCCTTCAATCCCGCTTCTGATATTCAATACTTCCTCTTTTCGTTTTAACTCTTTAACTAAATTGCGGCTGCTTTGTAAAGAGCGGCGGTCAATTTTTATTTCTCCAAGTCTTTCAACAGTGCTTTGAGCTTGATCAAGAATAGTTTCATCTCTTTTTATACCGACAATCGCTTCTTGCAAACGCCATGAAAGATAAGGATTTGACTGCTCAAATAAGAGCTGATCCTTTTTGACTTTCTGACCATCCTTTATTAAAATCTTACTAATAAAGCCATTACGGGCATAAACTCGTTCAAAATTTACCGGTCTGACTTCACAAGGCAATGTTACATCCCAGGGCAGTGGCAGGAAAAAACAAAGCAAAATTACAGCGATGCCGATATAAGACAATAAAGATTTGGTTCGATTCATTTTTTTACGCATCATAGTCAAAAATTTAATTTCCGCGGTTAAAGGTTTAATTATTAATAAATACACTTCCAAACACAATAATACAATACCTATTGCTTTAGGAAATTGAAAATAAACAATCATAATAATTGATGTGTACAGAAAAATACGATATATAAAAGAACAAATTCCAAAGACAACTAGGAAAGGACGTTTCCAGCCTTTGGTATGATCGTTTGTCGGCAAATCAAGCCCGAACAAATGCTTTCTCCATAAAGCCTTGGTTCGTTCAGTCGCACGCTGCTGCAAGTTATCAATTCCGAGAAAGTCCATCAACATAAAATAACCGTCATAACGGATAAATGGATTACCATTTATCAAGACGGTATTAATAATACTAACAGCAAAGACAAAATAAGCGACCGAATTAGTTATTCCGGGAACGGTATTCACCCACACCAAAGCCGCAAAACCACCAATAATTATTTCGCTGATTATCCCGGCACCATCAATCAAAAAACGTTTTTTCCAATCATGGATACGCCATGAGTCAGTCAGGTCTGAATACAATCGCGGAACAAAAAACACTATAGCCAAGCCCATGCGCCGCACTCTGACGCCATTGACTTTGGCGGCGTAAGCATGCGAAAATTCATGTATAAATTTGACCGCGACAACCGCTAGAGAATAACGTGCCAAGCCTTGCAAAGAGATTGAACTGATGAATTTCTCGGTAAATTTATGCCAGTTCATAACCAGACCAATATAGCCGCAACCGGCAATTATCCACAGCAACGCCAAGGTCCACTTGTTAAGAATTTGCCGTACAATATCAATAGTGCGGTCGAGAAAACGGTCCGGTTTTATTATTGGTATTTTGAAAAATAAATATGTTGACATCATACGCTGCCAGAACATTTTCTTTTTCATCTCACGCATTTTGGCTGCCTGCGCCTCGCTCTCCAGATAGCGCGGCATAAATAAATTACTGCTCTGCAAAAACTTAATCAACTTCAATACTTCCATCTTGTCAGCATTAATACCTACTGATTTGAGTTTTTTTAAATATTGTTCGATTTCCATATTGCCGGATAATGCCCGGACCATATGATAGTTGGCATCGCTTATCTTAAAATATGTATCGGCAACCGGATCAAAAATAACCCAAGTCGGCTCACCATGAATATTTGCCTGTCCGCGAAACAACTCCAAATCACTGCGTAAGCGCCCAATATAATATTTTTGTTGTTCCGGCTTGGCTTTAGGGGCGACTGCTCCGGGTGTGCCGCTAATGACGGGCTCGTTAGTAGTAGTGGACAGTGTGCCGTTTATATTTTTTTCGCTGCTGAGAGCATTTTCGTTGACCGATATTGCGTCTTGCTTATTCTCGTTTGATTCCATAATCTATGGTGCTCCTTGTTTTAAACCCGGCGCCACCACAATACTATGTTACGGAATAAATAATAACCCAGACGGATTCGGGGTCCGGAAATACGCGCAATCCCGCGTTGACCACAAATTATGTCTTTGGGC
>JAHOYW010000022.1 GCA_019038735.1 Victivallales bacterium
ACTTGGAGGGCGAGACTCCGTCGAGCCGCAAATGTCGCTAATGCTCGGCTCGACGGAGTCTCGCCCTCCAAATGAAATTCGACAGCTGATACGCTTTTTAGATTTTTTCTATAACCATTTGCAACTGTTACAGTCGGATTGACATTTTTCGCAATATTCGCGGTAAATATGGATTAATCCTTGACGGGCGGCGGCGGAATTTAACACTTCGCGTTTTTCTTTGGAATCCTTGAACCACAAATCCCCTGCCCGCCTGGTGATGGCGTTTTCCTGGGTCGCTGGTAGAATTTGCCAGGATTTTTCTATTTGTTTAGTTATAAATTCCGGATTATTGAAAATATCAAAACTCGTCATCGCGTGCATTGCCGGAAATATTACGTTTACAGCGACTTCCAAGACAAAGCTTTTTCCGCTTATTTTTGCGGGCAAGCTCTTTTTTGTATTGAAATTAACAAAATTATCCCACAAATCATCCGAGACTTCAAGCATCGTCATTATATGTTCAACTAACTGTTCAGGAGATAATTTTTCTGCAATTTTTCCCAATTCCTTAAGCGGAGAGTCTCCGAAGTTACGCATCCAGTTAAGCAGTACAGCCAAACGGCGTTCAGGCGAATTTGTTGGTCTTCCGCCGGATTTCCATGCTATTGGACTGTTGCTTTGATGACGTATGCGCCACCACTTATCCCAGCGTGCTTTGGCAAAATATTTTATTTCAGGATGAATTTTATCTGTCAGCAGATCCGGCAACAATCCTGATTCACCCCACAAAATATCCTCAAAATTACTTTTGCGAAGTTCTTCGGGGTAGGCTAAAAAACGTTTAAATAAAAGTTTAAAAGCTGCACTATTTTGTTTATATCCAGCCGCTTCAAACAGGAATCGCCAAAAACTTTGTTCTCTTCCTTCAATTAGTATTTGTCGCAAAAAACGCTTCGATTTTTCTTTAAAACGATGTGCTCCGGCTTTGAGAAAAAGTTCGCGGGATTTTTCTACTCCCATATCATACAAAACTTCCGAACATTTGCCTCTTAATTTTTCAATTTTATCCTCTGCCTGCTTTAAAACCAGCATCGGCGGCAGTAATTCACGTTTATCCTGACTAAGATCATTTTCACATACTACATGAAGAATTACATTTGAATAAGCACTGTCATGCTGGTGTTGATGAGCAAACCAGTCGGACGCCCGCATGTGAAGTTCTATATTGCCTTTGAGTTTTTCATCGCCAAGCTTAATCGCGGCATTTTTAAAATCCGGTCCGCTCTCATGATTCCAGAAACCATTGGAGCGAATAATCAAGGGAATATTGTCTTCAGTATAAAACTTTTGAGAGACATCCAGACAATTCCAATATTTCTGCATAGAAAGCTCGGAATCAAATTTTCGTGAAATTTTCCCCATTCGTTATCCTCAAAATAAATCAATTACGATTTTTTATGTTCTACTATACGTTTGACAGTTACAAAATCAAATTCAAAACAGCATTAACTGAGTCGCAGACTCTTTGGACTGCGGCACCCCTGTGCCGCTTTTAAATTTAAAATGTGCAAACTAATGCCTCACAAATTGAAAAGCGCAACAGGAGTTGCGCACTCCAAAGCGCTTCGCGCAGCTTGCTCCCATTCAGGGATTTTTATGCTTTTTTCATTCGATGTCACGCGGAGCATGATAAATTCGATGTTGAACGTTCGATGTTCGATGTTCAAATCTTTTATCGTCTTCTTGAGTTGTTTGGGCGTTTTCTGTTTCTGTCTTGTATTTGGGGGTTTGCTACGTGGATTGATTTAGCTGGTCTTGGTGGAGCTTCGAGCATTTCGTCCGGCGGCATGACGCATTTAGCTGGCTCCTCCAGCAATTCTTCGATCACTCCTAAGGAATAAGCTCCGTATTCGCAGACAAAACTGATTGATTTGCCTTTTTTGCCGGCTCTGCCGGTACGCCCGACACGATGGACATAATCCTCCGCGCGTTCCGGTAAATCGTAATTGATAACGATAGATACATCATCAACATGGATTCCCCGCGCCGCGACATCAGTGGCTATGACGATTTTTTGTTCGCCCGAACGGAAACGCTCAAGGATTTTCACGCGTTTAGGCTGCGGTACGTCTCCTGAGAGTAAATCACAGTCAATACCGTAGCGTTTGAGATTTCTATAAACATCAAAGTTTTTGCTTTTCAGATTACCGAAAATCAACATGCGTTCAAAGTTGTCATTTTTTATAATCCAGTAAAGTGCCGCGAATTTTTCGTCAAGCGATACTGTATAGAAATTTTGTTCAATGAGCTCAGTAACGAGTTTATCGCCTTCACTTTCAACCTCGACAGGATCTTTGAGCCAGGCATCGGCAAGGCGCAGAATCTTGTCTTCGAGAGTCGCGCTGTAAAGCAATGTCTGACGTCTGTCTTTATTCGGCAGTTTATTTATAATGCGCCGCACGTCCGGGATAAATCCCATATCAAGCATACGGTCGGCTTCATCCAGAACCAACACTTCCGTTTCAGATAAATTCAGATGACGGCTGGTAGAATAATCAATTATTCTTCCCGGAGTACCAATTAAAATATCAATAGGTTTATTGAGCATATCCCGCTGTTTACGGTGATCCATACCGCCGAAAACCACTAGATTATTCATCTTAGTGAATAATGAGATCTGTTCAGCATCTTTATAAATCTGCATCGCCAGTTCACGGGTCGGCGCCATAATTAATGCCCGACAAGTACCCGGTTTACGATTTTCTATAGGTTCATTAAGGAACTTGCTGAAAGTCGCGGCAAGAAATGCGGCGGTTTTTCCTGTTCCAGTTTGAGCTTTACCGGCGGTATCACGCCCGTCGAGTAGGAAAGGCAAGGATTTTGCTTGAATCGGCGTGCAGTATTCAAATCCCATTTCCTGCAGACCGAATAGAACATCTTCATGCAATTTCAGGTCGGTAAAACGCGTTTTGTCTTTGAGCTCAGGGAAAACTGTTAATTTTTCAGGTTTTTGCGGAGCTTTCTTTTTATGTTCTACAACAACAGCCGGCTTATGAGTTTGAGCTTTCTTAGTCGCCGGTTTATCTTTAATCGTTTTCTTAGTCGGCTGACGATGCTTTGTTTTTTCCGCGGGCTGATGAGGAACTGATTTTATTTTATTATTTTTCGGTGCTCTACTTCTCATTGCGGCATGAGCTTCTCTTTCGGAATGTCTTGATGAGCTTTTCGTTTTAGTGCCCAAAATATTTCTAATAAGTTTTAACAATGTTTATTTTACCTTAATTTAATTATAAATTTAACTACATACATTAGGTTAAGCATGAGTATATTCAAGTTCTTAAGGCAATAATAAAAGAACATTTGCTGTTTTTCATTCTAAATCCTGTCTTTAAAATCCTCAAGCGGTCAATAGAAAATCCTTTAAATTTGATTTATTAGTTGAAATATAATTTTTTCTTGTTGAATCTTTTGCAAATTCAGCTAATTGACACTACTTTACAAGATAA
>JAHOYW010000069.1 GCA_019038735.1 Victivallales bacterium
AAAGATTCTATTGCGGCGGCAGTATCGGCGGCAGGGTTGGTATTTGGCATCGCAACAATAGCAGTAAATCCGCCCGCGGCGGCGGCCATCGTGCCAGTTTCAATGGTTTCCGCGGCAGTATTGCCTGGTTGTCTTAAATGCACATGTAAATCAATAAATCCTGGAGCGACAATTTTGCCTTTAAGGTTAATTTTTTCAGCATTTTTCAGCGTTTTTGGATCAACTATTTTGCCGTTTTTGACGCCAATATCCATAACTTTTTCAATTTTTTGAAATGGATCGACAACTTTTCCGCCAGCTAATATAAATTCTTTTTTTATAGTCATTTTTTCACCCTCCCGGCGACAAGAAATAAGATTGCCATGCGAACCGCTAAGCCATTAGTTACCTGTTCTAAAATTACCGAACGAGGTCCGTCAGCAACCGAAGAATCAAGTTCAACTCCACGATTTATTGGTCCCGGATGCATGATTAAAGTATCAGGCTTGAGATATTTACAAGTTTCTTCATTTATCCCAAAGAATTTAGCATATTCGCTGGTACTTGGGAAAAATCCAGCCTTCTGTCGTTCGTGCTGAATGCGTAGTAGATTTACCACATCTGCACCTTCGATGGCATCTTTTAAATTGTAATGTACTTTGATGCCTATCTGTTCGAATTCTTTAGGAACTAAGGTCGGAGGACCAGCAAAATGCACTTCCGCACCAAGCTTTAATAAGCCCCAAGCATTACTGCGGGCGACTCGGCTATGGAGAATGTCCCCGACAATTGCTACTTTCAGCCCTTTGATTTTTTTCTTTTTTTCGCGGATAGTAAAAATATCTAATAAAGCTTGGGTCGGATGACTGTGTGAGCCATCGCCAGCATTTAAAACTCCACAGCTAATTTTATCAGCCAGCAAGACGTGTGCGCCTGGAGCAGGGTGTCGCATGACGATTAAATCTGCTTGCAGAGCTTCAATATTGCGAGCGGTATCAAGTAAGGTTTCACCTTTTTTTAGACTACTTGAGTCGGCGGATATATTAATAATATCGGCACTTAAACGCTGTTCGGCGAGTTCAAAAGACATGCGAGTACGCGTACTTGGTTCGACAAAAAAGTTAACAACAGTTTTGCCTCGTAATGCGGGGACTTTTTTTACATTTCGCTGTGATACTTTTTTAAATTCTTCAGCAGTATCAAGAATGAAACTAATTTCTTCGCCCGTCAAATCATATAGACTAAGCAAATCTTTTTTTGTCCAGTTAAATTCTCCCATATTAATTATTCCTTTTTTCTGTCGTTTTTTCCCAATCTGTCGTATAAATTTTATCCTCTCCATCACTTTCTTTAAATTTGACAATAACTTTCTTCTCTTTCGGAATCTGCAAATCCAGCCCAACATAATCTGCACCAATTGGAAACTCATGGTTGCCTCGATCGATCAGAACCGCCAAGCGAATTAGTTTGGGTCGACCGTAGTCAGTAAGTGCATCAAGGGCGGCTCGAATTGTTCTTCCAGAAGAGAGTACATCATCGACAATTATTACCACTTTATCATTCATATCAAAGGGTATTTTGGTCTCATGAATTTTGGGCAGTTTCTGACGAACTCCGATATCATCTCGATACATGGAGATATCAAGCATGGCTAATTCAGCCTGATATTTAGTTTTTTCTTTGATAATGCTAATGATTTTTTTAGCTAAAGGCACGCCGTGTTGGTGGATACCAATTATAGCGAAATCACATGTGGACTTGTTGAGGAATTCAGAAATAATAGAATCAGCGACTTTTTGAATAGCCGCTTTGACTTTATCAGCGTTGCAAACTTCTTTTTTTGCTGGCATAAAATCTCTCTATTTTTGCTAGGTTTAAGTAATCTAATACCAATACTAGCTTTTGTCCAACGAAAAAAGAGTTTTTTTAATGCTTCAACGCTGCTTTTATAAAATCATTAAATAATGGGTGAGCCTTGAGGGGACGGGATTTGAATTCTGGATGAAATTGACAGGCTACAAACCAAGGATGATCTGTAAGTTCTACCATTTCAACAAGTTTGCCATCAGGTGATGTCCCAACTATTCTTAAACCCTTAGCTTCAATATCCGCTCGATAATCATTGTTAAATTCATAACGATGACGGTGTCTTTCTGAAATTTCAGAAGCACCATAAGCTTTTGCCGCATTCGTTTTCGGACTTAAAACACAAGGATAAGCTCCTAAACGCATGGTTCCACCCTTATCCGTAACATTTTTTTGTGAAAGCATTAAATCAATTACTGGATAACTGGTCTTTTCATTAAATTCTGTACTATTAGCGTCTTTATGCCCAAGTACATTGCGGGCAAATTCGATTACCGCACATTGCATGCCCAAACAAATTCCCAAAAATGGAATTTTATTTTCACGAGCATATTTTATCGCTTTTATTTTTCCATTAATACCGCGATCCCCGAAGCCTCCTGGTACCAAAATTCCGTCCGTGTCCTTGATTAAATCAAAGTTTTTAGCATTCTCTAATTCTTCCGCTTCTATCATTAATACTTTAATTTTTGCATCATTATGAATACCAGCGTGATCCAGAGCTTCGTAAATGCTTTTATAGGCATCTCGCAAACTAATATACTTACCAACAACCGCAATTGATAAATCAGTTTTTTTATGATTGATAATGCGATCAAGCATATTTTCCCAATTGGAAATATCTAATTCGCAAGGATCAAGCTGCAATAAACGCAAAATCTTTAAATCAACTTCTTGTCTCGCTAATTCAACTGGCACTTCGTAAATTGAATTTTCTACATCGCGTTCTTCAATAACAAATTCTTTATTTACATTACAAAACAAGGCAAGCTTTTCAAAATGTTCATTTTGCATTGGCTTTTCTGTACGACAAATTAAAATATCAGGAACAATACCAATGTTACGTAAAATACCTACAGATTGTTGGGAAGGTTTGGTTTTCATTTCCCCTGCCGCCTTAATATAAGGAACAAGCGTTAAATGAATAAATAAACAATTGTTTGCTCCCGCACCATGATAAAATTGACGAATGGCTTCTAAAAATGGTAAAGATTCAATATCACCAGCAGTTCCGCCAATTTCAGTAATTGTAATGTCAATATCGGGCGAATCCAAAGAAGCAATAGCTTTTTTAATTTCATCGGTTACGTGAGGAATAACTTGAACCGTTCCGCCTAGATAACCACCTTCACGTTCTCGGGTAATAACATTGCTATAAATTCTGCCAGTTGTGTAATTACTTGCTTGTGAGCAGTCTATTCCGGCGAAGCGTTCATAATGACCAAGATCTAAATCCGTTTCAGCGCCATCATCGGTTACATAAACTTCTCCGTGTTGATATGGAGACATAGTGCCTGGGTCGACATTGAGGTAGGGATCCATTTTTTGCATAGCGACTCGGTAGCCACGATGTTTCAAAAGCATAGCGAGCGAAGCGGCAGTTATGCCTTTGCCCAAAGATGATACTACTC
>JAHOYW010000197.1 GCA_019038735.1 Victivallales bacterium
CTGCAGATAAAGTTTGGAATGCCGACTCACAAACAACTTATGCGCATGCTTGAAGACGGATCGCTCCTGCGTGATTTGGAAAAAATTGAAATGCGTGTCCGCAGCGATAATAACCGCGGTTTACTGCAGGAAGTACAAGCTGATCTGTATTTCACTATTGATGAAAAATCTAATGACGCCGATTTGACGGAAAAAGGACGTAACGAGATTTCCGGAGATGATCCTGATGCTTTTATTATGCAGGATTTACTTGAGGAAATCCATAAAATAGAAAATAATCCAGATATAGACGAAGAAGCTAAAATTGAAGCTAAAAAACAGTTTAACGATGCTTATTCAGCTAAAAGTGAACGTCTCCATGACCTTTCTCAATTACTGAAGGCATATTGTTTGTTTGAAAAAGACGTTGCCTATGTTGTTCAGGGCGGCAAAGTTTTGATAGTTGACGAGCATACTGGTCGTTTAATGCCGGGGCGCCGTTTCAGTGATGGTCTTCATCAGGCTCTTGAAGCTAAAGAACATGTTGAAATCGAACAGGAAACTCAAACTTTAGCGACAATCACTATTCAGAATTATTTCAGACTTTACGAAAAGCTTTCGGGTATGACCGGTACTGCTGAAACTGAAGCTACTGAATTTCATAAAACATATAAAATTGATGTTATCGTCATACCTACTAACCGTCCGGTTATCAGGAAAGATGATAATGACTCTATATTCAAAACTAAACGCGAAAAATTTAACGCGGTTATTGAAGATGTCGCCGAATGCAACGAAAGAGGGCAACCTGTACTGGTCGGCACAATCTCCGTTGATGATTCAGAAATCATCGCCCGTATGTTGGCCCGGGCTAATATCACACACAATGTTTTGAACGCGAAAAATCACAAACATGAAGCCGAAATCGTTGCTTCCGCCGGACAACACAGTGCGGTAACTGTAGCGACAAATATGGCTGGACGCGGTACTGACATTAAACTTGGCGAAGGCATTACTGAACTCGGCGGACTGCACGTTATCGGCAGTTCCCGTCATGATTCCCGCCGAATAGACCGTCAGTTGCGCGGACGTTGTGCTCGTCAAGGCGATCCGGGCTCATCTAAATTTTATGTTTCACTAGAAGATAATTTGATGCGTTTATTTGGTTCTGACCGGATCATTAAAATATTTGAACGCTTTGGAATCGAGGAAGGCGAGCAGATTCAACATCCATGGCTCAACAAATCCATCGAAACCGCTCAGCGCCGAATCGAACAGCATCATTACTCTATGCGTAAACGTACACTGGAATTTGATGATGTCATGAATAAACAGCGTGAGATCATATACGGTATTCGTAAAGATGCTTTGACCTCGGAAGATCCACAGGACGTTTTATTTGAAGTTGTTGAAGACTCTATTGCTGAAAAATTAGTCCAAGCATCTATTCCTGCCGAAAACGCGACTAAGGGACATAGCAAAATGTTTAACTGGGATTTTCTTTTAAACTGGCTTAATGTTAATTTCCCGATTGCTTTTACTCAAGAAGAAATGGATGATTTTTTCAAACAGGACGAACTTGTTGACAATGAAGGTCTGCTGACTTATATCTCGGAACGTATCGAAAAAACTTATAACAAAAAGCATTCCGATATGGACGCGGAGCAAAAGTCATGGATTGCGCGCCATACTGTCCTTGAAGCGATTGACCGTCTTTGGCAGGAACATTTATATACAATGGACCACTTGCGCTCAAGTATTTATCTGCGTGCCATTGCTCAGAAAGATCCTTTGATTGAATACAAAAATGAAGCCTTTAAGACTTTTGAAAGTCTTATGGGACGCATTTATAATCAAGTTATCATCAATCTTTTCCGTGCAACAATATCTTCTCTCGAAGATTTTGAAAATATGCTGGAAAATATGCCTCAAGAACAGATTCATGAAATGTTCAGTCAGTTTGATGAATCAGAATTTACAGATGAACAAGCCGGAACCATGCTCGCTGAAACTGACGGACACGAAGATGATATACAAATAACTTTTCGTCGTCAAGAAGCAAAAGTAGGACGTAATGATCCCTGCCCTTGCGGCAGCGGAAAAAAATACAAGAAATGCTGCGATAAATAGACCTTTTTCGAGATATCCGTGCTATCGTATTCTATGTTTCTTTAGCTGTTTTTTTTGCATATTATAATAAAACTGGAGTTTTTTTCCAAATGAGCCAATTTAAAGTTTCCGTAACAGCTTGTTCGCTTGCTGATTATTTGTATAAAAATATTGATTTCAACAGTGATTCATTCAATAAATATTTGTCGAAACAAAAAGGTGACGGCGGACTGAATCCCGGTCATTTGGTTTTTATCGCTGACTTAGAAAAAAAAGCAGGCAAAGAGTTTTCAGTTATTTTGGATGAATTGACAAAAGGCAAAGAGTTTGACGCATTCAATCTCGGAGGACCGGCAATTGTCGCGGCTATTAATGCCGCCCAGCTTTCATACGGCAGTAATGTTGAGTTTGATTTTTACGGAGCTTTGGGTCAGGATGACAGCGCCGACCGCATATTGGATATAGTAAAAAAAACTCCAATAAATATTTCCAACTACATAAAACGTGCCGGAACATCTCCATATACTCGCGTTCTTTCCGACCCCAATTACCACGCTGGCAAAGGTGAGCGAACTTTTATCAATAACCTAGGGGTTTGTGAAAATTACACTCCTGAAATGCTTAATGATACTTTCTTTGATGCTGATGTTTTATTCTTTGGAGCGACAGCTTTAACTCCCAATATTCATGATAATTTAACTAGCATGCTTAAACGCGGTAAAAAAAATAATTGCATAAATATTGTTACTACGGTTTTTGACTCCCGTAACGAAAAAAATAAGCCCGGAAAACGCTGGCCGCTAGGTGAAAGCGATGAATCTTTCAGCTTGATTGATTTGTTGATTGTTGACTGGGAGGAAGCTTTGAAAATAAGCGGCAAAACAGATTTCCTTGATGCCGTTCAATTCTTCATTGATATGGGCGTTAAATCCTTTATTATCACGCATGGTGCTAAAGATTTCTTTGTATGGTCAAATGGTGAATTTTTTAAAGAACAGCCATTGACAGCTTTCCCGATTTCCATGCTGGTGGATGCCGAATTAAACGCACATCCGGAAAAACGCGGTGATACCACTGGTTGCGGAGATAATTTTGCCGGTGGAGCCTTGACTTCAGTTGTTAAACAACTAATGGACGGGAAAAACGCCGGTGAATTAGAAATGACAGATGCTTGTGCTTGGGCATGTGCCTCAGGCGGTTTTGCCTGTTTCACTTTAGGTGGAACTTATCATGAAGAGATACCCGGCGAAAAATTAAGCCACGTGAAACCTTTATATCAGGCTTATTTGGAACAAATAAAAACGGCAGAAAATGAATAAATCTCTTATCAGTATTTGTCAGGCTCAAGATTACCTGCCCAGCCATATTAAAAAAGCAGT
>JAHOYW010000227.1 GCA_019038735.1 Victivallales bacterium
TCCAAGCTTGTCTGCGATATTTATACCTTTGCTTTCCTTGATAAATATGGATAAAATTATTGCCGTTAACGCCATTGCTGCCAGTACTGTGAATATGGTAATATACGCCTGCGGCGGATAAATCGTGGCGGTGGCGGTTTTCTCGGCTTGGCCGGCGAATAAATCGAGCATCCATCCGCAGATATTGCCGGCAAATGCGATGGATACATAAACAACCGTATTACACAGCCCGAGGGTCAACGCAGAAACCTTTGCCGAACAAACTTCAATTATTGCCGAGACAAAGAATGTACACGCTCCCGATGCGGTTGCGAACATTATCAGCAAGAGCAAATAAAAATAATGGGGGAAATTACCGGCTATGCCAACGATTGACAAAATTGTAGCAATAAAAGTGAGGCTTGTGGCGATAATTGCCGGTATCCGGCGTTGATTATTACACCATTTTGAGATGAAACCGGATAATAATATCATTATAATTCCTGCCGCAGTAGCGATAAATATGTAAAATGCAGCCTGTTGAGATGCGATAGCAGTTATATCTTCCAGAAATTTTTTGCCGATTATGCTCAGAACTACAAAGAAAACCGTAAAATTAAGCATGGAGGCTAACATCGGTGCCCAGATATAGCGGTTGCTTAAGGCCTTTTTCAACATGGCGAAAGATATTTCGGATGGTTTGACCGATTTTTCTTTGAGTTTTCGGGTGAAGAATAATACAAAAATCAGTGGTAATGCGGTAAGAAATCCAACCAGCAACAATGCTCCACGCCAGCCCATTGCTTCCGACGCGTAAGCCAGCGGCGAGGCGGAAGCCAGCCAGCCGAGATTACCGAAAAACAAGGTTATGCCGAAGAGCATAGTGAAATGCCGCGGCGCAAACAGATTGTTTAATTCGCGGACAATGCTCAAATACATGAACGCACCGCTGAATCCGATGCAGACTCTGCATATATACAGTAAATAAATATTGTGTAAAAGTGGAAAAGTGATGGATGAAATGGTCAATAACACTCCGCCTATACTGATAATTTTAAAGCCTCCAAAACGGTCAGCTATAACGCCGATAAAAGGCTGCATGAATGCGTAAACATACAAGTAACAAGCTCCGAGCATGGTAATCTGCGCTGCCGAACATTTTAAGTCTGACTGCAGCTGGTTGAAAATAGTTCCAGGAATGCCAGCACGTTGGAAGAAACTGAAAAAATACAGCATTCCCATTGAGATATAGACAATTATTTCTATTTTTTTGTTTACAATCGCTTGCTTAATCACATCTTTAATCCGTAGAAGAATATCTGGATTCCTTTTTTTGGGTTTGATATTTAGCCGTTCTGGCCTGTTGGTTAGGTTTTATCCGGATTGGATTTGTCAACTTGCTCGTATCAGCTTAGCTTGGCGCACTCATACTTCTAATCATCTTTTTTTGTATTATTTGATTTATTGTTAATATGGGCCAATTGGAAAAGTGTTGGCGCTTCCTTGTTGATAACTTTGTTTCGAACTATTAAAACCGTTACCATAGTCATTTCTTAATTTTTTTGTTCAAAATGCCTAAAAAATACTTTGGTGATTACATTACAAATGAATCAAAAATTTTCCTCTAAAAAACGCTCTGATTTCGCCTTTGGCTGGGCGCGTATAAGCATCTTCTGGACTATTCGGATGGAAGAAAAAGTCCATTTTAATTTTTATGTCTTTTCGCTCAGTTTTTATCCGAGCACCAGCGGCAAGCGTAGGCAAGTTACTGACCAAAGTTGGGCACAACCCACCCACAAATATATATTTAGACAACCCCCATGTTTTTATTCCTTATAAGTTTCTTTTATTCAGGTTGCCTCAATGTCTTCAGTCTACCTAATCGTTTTAATACATCTTCAACTAGAATATCATCAATATTTTCAGCCAATCCATAACCATATACAAGGTGGTCCGCAAACCATACTTCATATCCACCTCTATGTCTTGCTTCCCTTGTTGGGATATAGCCTATACAACCATTAGTAACGCTGGAACATAACGTATATTGAAAGGGACTTGACTTTCTGATTCTTAGAGCAGTTCCGGAAAACAATTCTCCGGAGAAAGGAATAAGCACGATATCGCCAAGCCGGAGTATTGATTGCAAATAACTTTTACCTTTTGCTCTTTCCTGCTCAGGTTTTTCATGTTCTTTTACAACAGAATTCCAGTAACTGTACATATACATTGGAGTGCCATATTTATTTTTATCCGGTTCAAGTTTTATAATTTCACATTTAGCTTTTTCTAAACCATGTAAAGGGGCATAAGGAAATAAAACTTCCTCTGTAATGATATCCAGAATAATGTCATCAGAGTAATTTTTTATCTTAACAATGGCATTCAATGCATCTGCTGCCGCCCTGTAGCCGACTTCTCTTATAGTATCAACGCCATCACCTCCGGCAGCCGAAAAGAAACCACTTTCCATCAAAAAACTAGTTCTGGGGCCAGTATCGCCAATAGAACCATTAATGAACATAACAGGAGCTTTTATCTGTTTCTCAATTCTGTCGACCATGACACCGGGCCAGTCTCTTGAAACTACAGCATCAGTTCCGAAAGCTGTAGCGTGTGCCCCATAATGAACAATCATTCCAACAATCTCATTTTCATCCTTGAATGAGATTACAGTCATTTCCGGGTCAAAGCTCCCGTCCGGGTCGGCTCCGAAGTTTATATTGCCATCTATATTAATTCCTCTCCTGTTTACACCAGTTTCTGAGTAAATTGAGCCGACTCCTATTTTCACAGGTAGAAGTTTTTTTGAAGCTTCAACTGCAGAAGCGACTATTGCAGGAATTACTTTCTCAATATACTTTTTTTCTTTATTACCCCATCCAGGTACTCCTATTGTATTTGGAGTTGTATGTGAATGTATGGTGCTAATAATAATATTTTGCTTAGATATTCCGGTTTTAGCGTTGATTTTTTCCTGTATTTTATCAACATCCTCTTCTTCAATCCCCAACCAATCCAGGCTAATTAATAGTATCTTTTTTCCATTCTTACTAATGAAAATGGATGTTACGTTAAGTCTATCATTGATAATTTCGGCTGGTCTTATTTCAATTCCATAACCTCCAAGCCTTACAGAAGGATCAGGAGTAATATCTCTTCGACCAAAACCGAATTTAATTAAACTTTGTTTCGCGGGCATAATTATTCCTTGGAGCCAATTTCAAAACTATTGGCTTCCTTTTGTTAAAAATTTTGTTTTTCACGCGTCAAAACGATTTTGACACGTTCGATGCGGTCTGAACCACATGCATGTGGTCAGATCCCGCCAGAATCCTGATTTTTGTGTATTGATCTCCTGTCTCGAATTTTCGAGCTCTACTTATTTTTAGTTTTAAAAACAACTTAAATCTTTTTAATTCAACATATTAAACAGTTGTTTGACCGTTATGGCAATCACACCGAACATGAGATGCGTATATAC
>JAHOYW010000275.1 GCA_019038735.1 Victivallales bacterium
GAAAAGCGGCACGGGAGTGCCGCAGTCCAAAGAGCCTGCGGCTCAGGGTTGCTTGTCAAATCGAGAAATTTCGTACATTTAAAACATGCTTTAAAAACGTGTTGCGTATTACGTGCTACGATAACAAAACCAACAAGGGCTGAAAGCCCGCAATCCCACAGTCCGGGGTGAAGCCCCGGGGAATAATTACCCCCACCGCCAAACAAGGGCTGAAAGCCTGTAATAAATGCGCCATTTGTCATTTTTTATTTCGAGCTTACAGCCCTTAATCATTATTTTTATCCCATACCCCAGGCTTCACCTGGGGCTGTGGGATTGCGGGCTTTCAGCCCTTATTCTAAAATAAAAAATCCAATGTTTCTTTAAATATTCCTGTAGGGATAGGCGTGTTACGATAAAAGAAAAAAAATTAGTGTTAATTAGTGTAATTAGTGGATGGAAAGAACTCGAAGCTCGCATCTTTTAAAAATGGCGTAAACTTATTTTTTAAAAGCCTCGCTGTTCGAGAACGGTGTGATTCTTTTACGCCCTGCGGGCTTAATTTCGCCATTGGAGATGGCGACAAACAGAGTCGCCTGTTGGATCGGCGACTGCGGTCAAGCAGTTTTTTTATATAAATAACAACACACTTACTGCGATTGCGTTGCTGAAGGCGTGCATTAGGATTGCGGGGTATAGTGAGCCGAATTTCAGGTAGATGAGCTGAAAAGCAATTCCTAGAAGAAATAAAGCCGGTAAACTGTATAACGAAAAATGAACTAGAGCAAAAGCAGCGGATGTCAGCAGGAGAGCTACGATAAAACCATAGCGCGGTGCTAAAAATCCGAATATGAAACGACGAAAAATAAGTTCCTCGCTGATTGGAGCTAAAACTATTACTCCAAAACATATTAAGAATAAAGAAGCTGAATCACTAGTTTGTAATATTTTTTCAATTTCAGGAGGATCAAGCTTTATTCCGTTCAGTGATAGTAATTTGTGATATATTCGCATGATATTTCCTGTAACAATTAACCAGAGAACTGCTGATACGAGGCTTATCAAAACATGACTGTAATGTAATTTGCGCAGTTTGAATTTATGGAGCAGACTTCCTGGTTTACCAGCATAATACATTGATATACAAAGCGTCGGAAGCATGATAAGTGAGGGCATCAACACCATAACAAGCGGGTTTATTTGTTTGATTCCAAACAAACCAAATATTATCGGGATATATAAAAAGACCAGTATAATAAGCGACAAACTTATCGCAAAACCTATGTTGGTGATTTTATCTTTTATATTAAAGCTGTTTTTTTGCAAAATTAACATTGATTATTCCTTGAATTAATACTATGTTACAAACTAAGCTGTAAAAGTTATTTTACAAACAAATACTGTAGAAAGGAGAGTTTAAATGGAACAACAGGAAATTCAAAAGCTACAAGAAGAGATACGCAAAGTTTCAGCATTTTTGCAAGTTTTAAAAACTGAAATAGGACGTATTATCGTTGGTCAGGAATATTTGATTGACCGTTTACTTTTAGCCATTATAGCAGACGGACACGTATTACTCGAAGGTGTGCCGGGATTGGCAAAAACTCTCGCTGTAAAAACTATGGCTCAAGCTATCAACGGAAGCTTTTCCAGAATCCAGTTTACTCCCGACTTACTCCCGGCGGACGTAATTGGTACACGGATTTATAACGCCACCGAACATTCATTCAGCACTAAACTCGGTCCAATCGTCGCCAATCTGGTACTGGCTGACGAAATCAATCGTGCCCCCGCAAAAGTTCAAAGCGCATTACTTGAGTGTATGCAGGAACGCCAAATAACTATTGCCGGCGAAGCATTCAAGATGCCTAAACCATTTCTGGTAATGGCGACCCAAAACCCGATTGAGCAGGAAGGAACTTATCCTTTACCGGAAGCTCAAGTTGACCGTTTCATGTTCAAACTGCGTATTGATTATCCTAGTCGTGACGAAGAACGCACCATCGTTGACCGCATGGCGCATCCCGAACTTGACCTCAAAGCTATCGCGGTAGCTAAACTTGAAGATATTGAAACCGCCCGCCAATGGGTGGATAAAATTTATATTGACGAAAAAATTGTCGAGTATATTCTTGATATAACTATTGCCACTCGTCCGGCACATCATGATCAGTTATCGTCACGCCAGTCAGCGGCGCAAATCGGCAAGCTTAAAGACCTAATTGAATACGGTGCTTCTCCGCGTGCCTCTATCTCCCTGGTCATAGCCGCAAAAGCAATGGCGTTCATATCCGGTCGCGCCTATGTCGTACCACAGGATATAAAAGATATTGCGGCGGATGTATTGCGTCACAGGATAGCTGTTTCATACGAAGCTGAAGCTGAAAATCTCGATTCTGACGCAATTATCAAAATAATTCTTGATGAACTGCGAACTCCTTAAAACTTAACCCTTATAAACTATCATGCTATCATCTGAATTAATTGCACAGGTTAGGAAAATTGAAATCCGCACACGGCGCGCGGTCGATGAGATCATCGGCGGTGCTTACCATAGCGTTTTCAAAGGACGCGGTATAGAATTTGATGAAGTCCGTGAATACACTGATGAAGATGATTTCCGCGATATTGACTGGAATGTTACCGCCCGCATGAACGCGCCATTTATAAAGAAATATGTCGAGGAACGTGAACTCAATGTCATGCTGCTCGTTGATGTTTCCGCTTCGGGTGCTTTCGGCAGCGGCGACAAATCCAAGCGTCATTACGCCATTGAGACCGCCGCCCTGCTCGCTTTTAGCGCGATACGAAATAATGACCGGGTCGGCTTGATTATGTTCAGCGATCAGACTGAATTATATCTGCCGCCGCGTTCAGGACGTAAACACGGCTTGCGTTTGATTCGTGACCTTATGGCATTCGAGCCTAAACGTAAAAAAACAAATATTGATTCGGTACTGCGTGAGACTATCAAGGTTTTGAATAAGAAGACGGTTATTTTTCTGCTCAGTGATTTGATTGACGAGCATGATTTTCAAAAATCTTTGCGTATAATCAACCGCCGTCATGATGTCATCGCGGTACGAATACTTGACCCTCTGGAACTCAAGTGGCCGGGTGGAGTAAGTGTCGTTCTGGAAGACGCTGAAGACGGCAAAATGACATATTTTAATGCCCGCAACCGCAATTTAGTAACGAGATTTTCAGAAGCCGCGGAAAGCTGGCATGATAAGAGCAAATCTATTTGTGAAAAGGCTCGAGTTGATATGATTGAAATGCGTTGCGGCGAGGACATCGTCAAGCCATTAATAAATTTCTTTAACAGACGTCGAAAACGTCACTAGATAAGGATAAAAATGTTTGCAAAAACTATAAAAATATCTATAATTTCAGTAATCGCGCTAATCATCCTTGGCGGCGGAACGATTGGGGGAATTTATTACTACG
>JAHOYW010000375.1 GCA_019038735.1 Victivallales bacterium
GGAGCGAGAAATATTATGATTTATATTATAATAATCTCACAGGTTCTCCAAAACGGATAAATATAATCTATGAACGAATAAAAAATGTATTTCCAGATGCCAGGAAACCTTCCTGTAAAAAATTACAATCCATAATGCTGCGTTCCTTACACCCGAAACAAATTATGGCATTAGAAAATTCTATCTGTCTTTACCAGGAACTACAGATAACATATAGAATCGAACGAAATGTTGTTAATTATCCAAATGTCAAAGCTCAAATCGGACAAGTCAAGCTTATCAAAAAACAGTTTAGCGGCATATCCGGGTTCGAAAAAAATTACAACCAGACTTTAAATGGAACTCATGGAAGATTCAAAATAATGCTTGACCGCAATAAGAACTGGATCAAAAATTCATATAAATCTATAAAGCTGGCGGAAAAAGGTAAAGACGTACGACTAAATTTTACTATTGAAGAACTTCGCAAAGGGATAAAATAATGCAACAGGAAGAACTTAACAAAAAAATATTTAATACTACAATTCTCGTTCAGAGCTTACTGTTTATCCTGTGCATCTGGGGATGCCTGGCTATTTATAATTCCAACACATTAGGGGCTACTCCTCTATACTTTGTCGGACGTCAACTGCTTTGGCTGGTCATGGGAATGCTGATAATGATTATGGCACAGCGTGTTCCATTCAGTTTCTATAGCGAAAACGCAATTACCGCGGGTGCAATCGCTTATATCCTGTTGCTTGCGGTTTTGCTATGGGGAACGCAAATCAACGGGATGCGCGGCTGGTTTACTTTCGGCTGGACTTCCGCGTCAATACAACCCACAGAATTTGTCAAACCTTTTTTTATTTTAATGCTTTGTCATCTTGCCGTAAAAGGAAAAAATGATTTAAAAACTTTTTTGCGCCTATCTATAGTAGCATTATTATGGTTAATACCAATTTTACTTCAGCCGGATACGGGAACAGCACTTGTTTATCTGCTGGCCTTTTTTATAGTATGTATTCTGGTAGGCACGCCAATCAAATATTTATTAACCATCCCTGTTCTCCTGACGCCTATTGTGATCTGGCTGCTTTATGAAAATCCATATATAACAAAAAGATTTTCCGGTTTTTGGGATCCTTCAAGCGACCCTCTCGGCAGCGGCTGGCATATACGGCAATTTCAATTCACCATCGCCAGAGGCGGCTGGTTCGGGGTAAAAATGGGCAATGCCACATGGTCTAATTCCTATTTGCCTTTAGCCCACAGCGACTCTGTTTTCGCGACAATCTCTGAATCTTTAGGCTTTGTCGGCACTTTGCCGATAATTATACTTTTCGGACTTATAATTTTTGTTTTATACCGATTGGCACTGCAACTAAGAGCTCAGTACCAAAAACTATTCATCATCGGAATGCTCTCATTAATTGCTATTCAAACTTTGATTCATATCAGTGTAAATGTAGCATTATTACCAACAACCGGATTGACATTACCTCTACTAAGTTACGGAGGCAGTTCGCTTGTATCAACTCTGCTGGCTTTCGGGATAATCCTAAGTGCCTTAAACTACCACCCCCCAGAAGAAGAACATAATTATTATATTTAAAAAAACAAATAGGAGGCGGCTTCGATTTATTTTTTAAAGATTAGATCAAGGCTTTCTGCATTATTTCTTTGAGCGGGATATTGTGTTTTTCGGCTAAGGCGGCGCAGTCTTCAAATTCGGGAGAGCTCGTTAAATCCTTACCCTTGTATGAAGCTATTTTGATTCTGACTTTACCATAAGGAGTTTCCTTTTCCTCAAAACGCTGTTCCATACAATGCCTGATCACTTCGTATTCACGCACCCCGAAACTCGTCGTTTCGGTCAAGATTAATTCCAGTAATTCTGCTTTTAAATTTTGACTGCACAAAACAGACAGCAATATGCCGCTACGCTGTTTCTTCATGCTGATCGGCTGAGTCCAGACATCCAAGGCTCCGGCTTTTAATAATTTATTGAAAGCATAGCCGATTATTTCAGGAGTCGAATCATCAATGTTTGTCTCTAAAACTGTTAATCGACATTTCCCATTATGCGCTGCATTGTTTTCGTACAAACTCGCACGCAATAAATTAGGTCGATTATTGAGCTCACGATGACCAAAACTGTCCGAAGATTTGCTAACTGTCGCGTCATCGCCAATATCCGCTTTGGGTAGGATTGCCAGCAAAGCCGCCCCGGTCGGTGTTACTAATTCAAAGGGTTCGTCTGTCGGTGCGGAACGCAGACCGAGTTTCAGCATTTCCAGGGTTGCGGGAGCGGGTAATGGATAAGTCCCATGTTGACACTTAAAAGTGCCGCTTCCTGTCGGTAGGGGCGATACCGCAATCGCTGCCGCGCCGAGTTTGCTAAACGCCAAACAGCACCCGACAATATCAACGATTGAATCCACCGCGCCGACCTCATGAAAATGAACCTCGCCAGCCGCTTTGTTATGCACTTTCCCCTCGGCTTCCGCCAAAGCAGTAAAAACTTTTAAGCTCATAGCTTTGACTTCCGATGCCAGAGCACTATCCTCTATCAAAGTTTTTATATCATTAAAATTACGTCCATGATGATGGTGATGTTCAGGAATTTCAACTTCCACCTGAATACCATTATTAATCCCGTGCGACTGCCAGAGTTTAGTTTTTATCAAAAATTTATCAGGTATCAAGCTTTTCAGCTCAGCATTGAGTTCATCAACATCCACCCCCAAGCCAATCAAAGCTCCGAGAATCATATCCCCGGAAGCACCGCCAACACTGTCAAATCGAATAATTTTCATAATTTTCTCAAATATCAACTGATTTTCATTTTAATACTTTTCTAATGCTTTCCGGCAATAATTCTTGCAATTCAGGATAATTTTCACCGATACGGCATAAATCAGCTTGATCTTTGAAATGCTTTGAAGCTTTACGGTAAGAATCCTCAAGACACCATGTCTTGGCTTTGATTAAATCTTTCAGAGAAGCCACTTTTACTTGAAATTCATCAAAAAGTAAATGTTCCCGCGCGTTTTTGCCAAAATCCTTATAGCGCACATCAGTAGTTATGTGAATAGTAAGCTTGGAGTTTGGAACAAAAACAGACATATCATAGCGATTTTCTTTTACTTTAATTCCAGCCCTTTTCAAAGCTTTTTTAATAGCATCTTTGCTGTCAAATGCAATTGCAAAATCAGTATCTTCTGTATATACCGGTTCTACATAGCAGTTAATTGCCATACCGCCAATCAAACAATATTCACCATTTGCGCCAAGGATATCAATAATCAGTTTAATAGCTCCAGAACCGCCAACACCAGCTTCAAAAATTTCACGATGTGTCATTTTATTTACTCCATTTTGCTTAAAACAATACACCGTGCTATAGTAAAAATCAAATATGCATACTATATTAC
>JAHOYW010000218.1 GCA_019038735.1 Victivallales bacterium
GCTGATTGGGTCTAATGCGTATGACCACTAGACTGCGCTAAAGTGGTCATACTTAAGTTTCGACCGTTGGAGACGGTCGACCAACAGAATTGCCTGTTGGATCGGCAACGGAGGTCAATCCGTTTTTTTATTAAAAGATTAAAGATTTTTTAATTTATTGTTACGTTCAGGCAGAATGATCTTAGGGCTAGTTCTTCGTTTACGTTGAATTTTAGTTCGTAGAGTAGTTTATCTACTGCTTGTAGGGCTTCGTAAGCTTCTTTTTCGTTTATTTCTTTGGGGATTTCGAGATTTTCGAATATTTCTGGATTGGCAATTTTTTCTATTTTTGTACCACAACTTAATAAATATGTTTGGGCAAACCAAGTGTGCAGGGCGGAAATGAAATAATTTCTTTCTCTGATGTATTCTCCGGCAGTCGCGGCTTCGAACTGTGCCATGATGCGTTTGCGCATCGGTGGCTCTAATTCTAGAGCATATTGGAGTTTTTCTTCCCATTCCGCTTCAACTCGATCGGCGGCTGAATCCTTTAGGTTTTTGGTGATTGAGATTATTTCCGCGGCGCATTGTTCGGTACTGACCATATCGTTTTTTGATCTGAACTGCAATTTTGCTAATGCGGCAAATAATTCACTGCTGTTTGCGAAATCAAAATTACAGCGGTTCTCTAATAAAATCAGAGTTTGACAGCGTGAGCGTGTTGTCGCCAGCAAAGCCGACGGATTACCCGTCGCTAAAATGAACAATGAATCACGCGGCGGTTCTTCCAGAGTCTTCAAAAAAGCATTTTGCGCTTCCTTTTTCATCCGATCACAGTCGTAAATAAGCCCGATTTTTTTGTTTGCTACAGCTAAGCTGGTCAAATAAAATTGTTCTTCAAACCAGCGGACAGTATTAGTTTCAGGATTAACGCGGTCGCCAACTCTTATCTGCCATTGTTTACCAACTGGCGACAAGGTGTAAAGTTCAGCGTAAGTCTGTTCTTCTAATTGCCGGCAAGTCTTGCATTCGGAGCATGGAACACCATGCCCGTCTTTATTTGGACAAATGACTATCTGCGCGATAACTGAGGCAAATTCTTTGCGAATCTGCGGACTGTCGCCGTGCAATAAATAGGCATGCGCAAGTTTATTATTTTTAACGGCGTTTATCAGACTTTTGACTATCAGCGGAAATTTTTCAGCGTATTTCTTAAATAACATCTTTGACAAACTCCACTATTTTCTGATGAATTTCTTCGGGAGTTCCCACGGCACTGACAATTTTAACACGTTCCGGCTCCTGTTTTGCTATTTCCAGAAAGCCATTGCGTACCGCAGTATGAAATTCAAGGTTTTCAAGCTCAAAACGATCATGTATGTTTTGGGTTTCCTCGCGCGTCGCGGTGCGTTCAAAACCCTCTTCCGGCGACAGGTCAAGGAGGATTGTCAACGTTGGTTTGCAAGTACCGACAGCAAAATCATTCAGCAGTTTGAGTTTTTCCAGATCCATTCCGCGCGCATATCCTTGATATGCAGTGGTAGAGTCATAAAAACGGTCGCACAATACAACATCACCACGCTTGACGGCTGGCTCTATAAGGTAGTGGACGTGCTGCGCGCGGGCAGCTTCGAGCAGAAATAATTCGCTCTCGTCAAATATTGGTTCTTCGCTGTTGTGATGTTTGATTAGTTCGCGGAGTTGTTCAGCAACAGGAGTACCGCCGGGTTCGCGGGTAATCAGACATTCGCGTCCCCGAGCATTGATATAATCTTGCAATAAGCGCAGTTGGGTGCTTTTCCCCGCGCCCTCTGGTCCTTCAAATGTAATAAAACAGCCTTTCATGTCATTCCACTATGTTAATTTTAAAAAATTGTCTATATTTATAAATAGCTCCATTTGCGAATTTCGCAAAGTGCAGTAAGTTCTAAATAACAAATATTTTTTAAATTTTTAATTTTTTTAATCTAATTGGAGTATCTAATGCCATCAAAAGAACTAAATCGTAACACTTATCTTTCAAAAAACGTGGGTAATTTTGCCGAAACTATCAAAATCGGTGATCGTGAATATGTAAAAGTCGAAGATTTACGTTACGGCACCAATCCACATCAGCCGGCAGTTTTCTACAAACCAGTCGGGCAAAACAATGTTATCGGTGACATGGAAATCCTTAAAAATGGCAAAAGCGGACTTTCGCAGACTAATCTTGAAGACATTTCCTACGCTTTGAATATCGTTAAGTTTTTTGACACCCCGGCTTGCGCGGTAATGAAACACGTTAATCCAAGCGGCGCGGCAGTTCAGGTCGGCGACGAGACTTTGAAACAGATTTACTGCAAAGCTCGTGACGCCGATGCGCGCGCGGCATTCGGCAGCGCGGCAGCTTTCAATGTGGAAGTCGATATTGAGACCGCCAAAGAGATTATGGGAACATTTGTCGAATGCGTAGTCGCTCCGGCTTTCGCGGACGGCGTTCTGGACGTTTTCAATGATCAGGAAAGCTTTAAAATGAACAAACATATCCGCATCATTAAATGCGGAGATCCAAAGACTCTGCCGAAATTCACCGGCGACGACGCGGATGCATGCAACTCAATCAAAGTATTAGCTGATGGTTCTCTGGTAATCGCGGCTCCACTGACAACTTCACTGCACGGTTTGAAAGACATGAAAATAGCCGAAGGCGAAAACAAACGTGTCGGCTATCAAAAATCCGAAATTGCTGCTTCCGAACAGCAAATCAAAGATCTGTTATTTGCCTGGTACGTGAATTTGAGTGTCCGTTCAAACGGCGTGGTAATCGTCAACAACGGTCAAACTCTCGCGGTCGGAACCGGCGAACAAGACCGGGTCGGCGCGGTTGAACAAGCAATCATCAAATCCAAAGAAAAATATGAAGGCGAAGGTATTTTAGAAGGTTCAGTCATGGCAAGTGACGGATTTTTCCCATTCGCCGACGGCGTGGAAACAGCCGCCGCGGCTGGCGTAAAAGCCATTATCGCTCCAGCAGGTTCATTACGTGACGCTGACGTAATCAAACGAGCCAATGAATTAGGAGTGGCATTATATCACGCTCCAGAAAGGATTTTTTCTCATCATTAAGAACACGGATGGACACGGATGGACACGGACGAACACGGACAAATTACTGGCGGCTTGACTGCTCATACTTTGCGTGGTGAAATTACTCGTGTCATTTTTGAAAATGACGAGGGGCATTTTTCCATTATCCGGCTTGCTGACGCACAAGGGGTCGAACATACGGTTGTGGGTAATTTTTCGGGTATATTTGAGGGGCAGACTCTTGAAGTTACCGGAAAATATGAGACTCACAAAGAGTTCGGCTCTCAACTCCGCGCGGAACACTTTCGTTTTCTTCTGCCCATCACTCGCGAAGGTATCATAA
>JAHOYW010000330.1 GCA_019038735.1 Victivallales bacterium
ACTATTTGCAAAGTGTAATTAGATTTTGAATGAACTTCTGTAATTCTCATTGATCCAGCCCTCTGATTGAAAATGGCTGCTTACCGTTTACCGCTAATTCCCAGCTTGCTATATATAGCTATATACTTGATTAACTATATAAAATCAAGAAAAATACTTAAAAAAGCTTGAGGATTTTCCGTGTTTAACTTACTTCGCGGGCAGTTAATGGCAAGTACTTGACTAGAAAACTTGCTATTTCTGTTCAGGAATGTTAGATTAGGTATAATGTACTAATTAGAGGTAATTATATATGCTTAATAGTGTCACTGTCTGGACAGAAGAAGTTACTGGACTCGCTCCTGCAACGCAGGATAAAATAATTGTTTCAATTAGTGCTATAATTGTCTTATGGCTTATACGCTTCCTCGTAAAACGCTTGATCTGGAATAAAACTCAAAAAGTCGAAGTACGTTATCATTGGCGCAAGACAATTGGCTATACTTATATGCTGCTTGTCTTTCTGGTCTTGTTCCGGGTCTGGTTTAATCCTAATTGGGATGTTGTGAATATTGTTGCTTTAGTAGCAGCCGCGCTTATTTTGTCTTTGCAGGACGTGATAAGGAGTATCGCCGGCTGGTTCGCGTTGATATGGATGCGTCCTTTTCAAGTTGGCGACCGGATACAGATAGATAATGGAATTACTGGTGATGTTATCGACATCCGGGTTTTTAAGTTTTCCCTCAACGAAGTCGGCAACTGGGTACACGCGGATCAAAGCACCGGTCGAGTGATGCATGTACCGAATAGCGTTGTTCTTGACAAGACTATTATTAATTTTACTGAAACTTTTCCTTATATTTGGATTGAGTTACCGGTCTTGATAACTTTTGAAAGCAATTGGCAGGATGCAAAAATTGTTTTGCAGAAAATAGCCGAGGCGCATTCGCACAAAGTTAGCAGAAACGCTAAAACAAAGATTAAAGAAGCCAGTAAGCATTACATGCTTTATTACAAAATGCTTACCCCGATAATTTACACTTCATTAGATTCATGCGGAGTTTTACTGACGATGCGTTTGCTGGTAGAACCGCATAAACGACGTAATTGTGAACATGCTATATGGGAAGATGTTTTAACAGAGTTCGCTCAACATAAAAATATAGATTTTGCTTATCCAACTCAGCGTTTTTATAACAACTTGGCGGAAGGCAGTAAATAAGTTTTACTAATTTAGCGAGGGACGTATGGCTAAAAGAAAAGATTTTGTTAGTGAGGGACTTGTAACCTTGCGGCATAAATATGTCGCGGAAGGGCTTGACGCACGGAAAGGTGATGACGATATTTCTGGAATTTACTCAGATCCTGATCTTGATAAAAACCTTTCTATACAAGAACAAAAAATACAGACCTATCATCAGATGAAAGATGACCTTAATATTCGTTTACAGCAACAAGTAGCGACACTTAAAACTGAAATTGAACTCGAACAGCAGAGCTTGAAAAATTACGAAGAAGCTCATAAAAGATTTGATGAAGTGGTTGAAAAATTTACTGATTTGCCTGAATCAACAGAGCTTGAGGAAAAATCAGATGCTTTGACGCGACTGGAGCAGTTGCGCGTGGAATTTTTTGGAACAAAATCCGCCTGTAAGCGCGTACTTGAAAAAAGTCCCGTTCATAATGTGCCTGTGGCAAATTCACCTCAGATATCACTATTACCGGAATTGAATTCTTTGAACCAGCTACAAATGTTGAAAATGGGATTATGTTTTGCTTTCCCGCTGATTGTGGCGATTGTTATCGGATGTATTATTATTGCATCGGTGATTATTCTTACGTTTGGAAAATGAAATGTTTACATGGCTAAAAAAGAAAAAGAAAAAACAACAAAGCAAACTAGCCAAACGCTATATTCATACTAAAGGTTATTTTAAACTTTCGGGGAGATCTCCGAGAAAGAGTAATAATAATTTTAGCAGAAACCGAATTGTATTGATTGTTTTAATAATTATATTTATTATACCAGGAATATATTTTTGTTTTTATTGATAACTTAAGCAAGGAGAATCTTATGGGTCTGTTTAACACACTGAGAAATGAATTTATTGACATCATCGAATGGCCGGATATGGAAGCTGGTATTTTGGTGCATCGCTTTGACCGTCATGATAACGAAATTAAAATGAACGCTAAGTTGGTTGTCAGACCAGGGCAGCGTGCGGTTTTTGTCAACGAGGGGCAAATTGCTGATGCTTTTGAACCCGGGACTTACACTTTAACTACTCAGAATATTCCCATTTTGACTACATTAAAAAGTTGGAAATATGGTTTTGACTCACCATTTAAAGCTGAAGTTTATTTTATTAATACTACCGAACAATTAGACCGTAAATGGGGAACTCCCAATCCGGTCATGCTCCGGGACGCGGATTTTGGCATTGTCCGCCTGCGTGCCAGAGGTAATTATTCCTACAAAATCGGCATTACAGAAGAAATGATCTCGCGTTTCGTTGGAGCTCAAAGTGATTTTGACTGTGATATTCTCGAGGATCAAATCAGAGTCAAAGTTATTTCATCTTTCTCAGACTGTATCGGTGAACACAAAATACCGGCACTTGATCTCGCCGCTAAATACGATGAAATTAGCGAATTTATGATCGAAAAGCTAAAAGAAAATTTCCAGCGTCTGGGACTTGAGCTTTTAAGTTTTGCGCTGGAAAATATCTCTCTGCCGGAAGAAGTCCAGAAAGCTATGGATCAACGTGCTTCAATGGGAGCCGTGGGTAATCTCAATAACTTTTCACAATATCAAGCTGCTAACGCCTTGCGTGATGCTGCCCAGAATGAAGGCGGCTCCGGCAATATGATGGGAATGATGATGGGCGCGCAAATGGCTGGAGGCGTAAGTAATGCTTTAAATCAAAAAGAGCAGCCTGCTGGACAAGCTCCACCACCAATTCCCGGAGGAAACAAGTATTTTGTCGCACTTGATGGCGCGCAAACTGGTCCTTTCTCTATAAGCGAACTCAAGCAAAAAATACTTGCGCAAAGCTTCACTGCGGATTCTCTAGTATGGATGGAAGGAATGGACGCTTGGGATAAGGCTTCCGCCAGAGAAGACTTAAAAGAACTATTTGGCGCGGCTCCCCCGCCAATTCCACAATAATTTAAAAATTATCCACAGTCATCCCATAGAAAATACATAGTGCGGCGAGATATGTAATACAAAATTGCATTCAAAGGGTTAGTAAAAGCACGGCTAGGGACAGCCGTGGCTACATTTAAAAATCAAGAAAGATGTAGCCGCCTCTGTCTCTAGAGGCGCAATATTAGAAAGATAGACTTTTAGTACTGATCCGGCTGATAATCAGCTTGCATTTTAACAAGTTCTATGCTATATTAG
>JAHOYW010000015.1 GCA_019038735.1 Victivallales bacterium
CGATTATTGTGGCGTTATTGTCATTCTCTACAGTAAAAAAATGGTTTCGAAGTAAAAATAAAATAAGAAATAAGTCTGAAATGAAGATTGTTATTAAGCAACGACTCCAAACGGGGGAGCATAAAACAATCTCGGGTGTGTTTGATACAGAAAAAGAAGAGATTATTGACGCAAACTCATGGGAATCCAAGAGGATTGACTATGAACTTGGAAAATTGGACAGGGCTTCAATAATCAGAGATATTAATTAATGGAGGTGTGATGTGACAAAAAAGATTACAATTTCAGGCGTTCCTGAACATTTGCCTGAAGACGAAGCGGCAGTATTACGTTCCAGGCTACTTAGCGCATATGAGGATATGGATACGGCACTTCCAGGAATTAACCCCGTAATTAGTGTTGGTCCCAAAGGACATTCCAAGCATAAAAAACAAAATGTGGATAAAGGTGAATCTGAAAAATCGAATCAATATACTCCAGTCGCTCCGTTGTATTCATTTGAGCAGCTTGTTTTGCCTCCCAAAATAATGTCGGAAATCACAAACGCAATTCAAATACTCAATATTGAAGCTCTGGTTTTTGATACTTGGGGACTGAGGGAAATTGAGCCAAATCCTAAAACCGCATTGAATTTTTATGGTCCTCCGGGAACCGGTAAGACTCTTTCAGCACATGCAATAGCACATTATTTAAAGAAGAAAATATTTATTGCCAGCTATGCCGAAATAGAAAGTAAATACCACGGTGATGGACCTAAAAATGTAAAAGCATTATTTGCGGCTGCCGAGAAAGAGGAAGCTGTTTTGTTTATTGATGAAGCTGATTCTCTTTTGTCAAAACGCCTGACAAACGTGACCCAGGGATCTGAACAAGCAATAAACTCAATGCGCAGCCAACTTCTTATTAACCTTGAATTATTCCATGGAGTGGTGATTTTCTCTACTAACCTGGTAGAAAACTATGACAAGGCATTTGAAACTCGTATTAGGCATGTTGAGTTTACTATGCCTGATGAAAAAGCCCGCGGTATGATTTGGAAGAAACATCTGCCGGAGCTGTTGCCTGTTACATCGGAGGTTTGCCCGTTTGATTTGGCATCAAGGGTAGATGATGTCTGTGGTAGAGACATAAAGAATGCGGTCATTAATGCCGCAGTGGAAGCGGCTCTAAATAAAAAAACTGTATCTCAGAAAAGCTTGCTCAAAGCAATACATAACATTAAGGACACAAGAATAAAATCAAAGACAAAATCACCAAAAGGGAAAAAGCTAACTAAGCAGGAACGTGCTGATTTGAGCATAAAAGTTAAAGAATCCTTAAAGGGGAATAATGATAAAACTGATATTGAAATTATAAAACAGTGAGGATATATGTCGGATAAACATGATCAAAACATGGGATGCGGTTGTTTAGTATTCATAATTATAATCGGATTAGTATTTAGATTTTTAGGAGTAGTGCCAGGTATAGTAGTTATAGTCATCTCGTTGATAATTATAGGTGTGATTCAGATGGCACATGAGAAAAAACAAAAAGTTGCAGATAAAGTAATAACCGATAAATTTGAGGATGCTTTAGAGGCTATGAACGCCTTGGAAAATGAATCCAGAGATAATTAAATATATATTTGGTTCAAAACTGTGGCAGAAAATCCAAATAAAATAATCAGAAGCAGGGAATGAATTTACTATATATTTTCAGATTAAGCCTCCAGAAAAAGGTTTGAGTTTTGCTGTATATTAGATTTTTTTGAGATTTATTTATGGAAGACCCTGTATTGGATTTTAAACTCAAGTATCGAGTATATTTTTCATTTAACAATCTCATCTTTATGAAATCGCTAGCTACCCATTCCTGCTCGAAAACTTAATGTTGAAATGAAGGCTTAATATGCTATTTTTATAAATAAAATAGTATGCATCTTTTGCTATAATGCCGTTAATCAGGAATCTATTGGATGTTTCAAAAAAACAATATTATTACAGCTGTAGAAATCAGCACATCAAAAATATGTGTTTTATTTGGAAAAGTATCCGCCGGAGAAGAACTGGAAATAATTGGTTTTGGGGAAGCACCATCGAACAATTCAGTTGTAAAAGGCGAAATTGTTGATATGGATATTGCTCTTGAACAACTGAACAAAGTCGTTTCCCAAGCGGAAAGCTGTTCAAACTGTTTGATAACTGACAGTGATGTGATTGCCTGTTCAATAACTGGCACAAGTATTAAATCACATCAGGCTTCAGGTACTGTTTTTATTAACAACGGAGATAATCGAGTTGGAGACAAGGAAATATCTTCAGCTATCCAAAACGCTCAGGAAAGCATTATTCAGGACGGTAGGATAATGATTAATTCTTTCGACTCATATTTCGTTCTCGACGGGAACAGGCGGATTCGCAATCCGAGCGATATGCCAGCACGTAAACTTGAAGCCTGTATTCATGCTGTTCATTGTGATAATAATTTAATCAAAAGTTTTTATTCATTACTTAATGATGCTGGCTTTGACGATGATCCTGTACCGGTTTTCAGTGGAATAGCTTCCGCATATGGAGTTTTGACTGAAGATGAAAAAGCAAGCGGTGCTTTACTTATGGATATGGGGGCTGGCACGACTGAATACCTTGCGATATTCAATATGGGAATACTCGCCAGCGGCGTTTTGCCGCTAGGCTTTGAACATCTTGCTAATGATCTTTCACTGGGCTTGGATCTGCATATGTCGGATTGTAGGAAACTGCTCCAAGACGGAACTATTGTTCAGCACATCAATGAACGCAAAGCATTTATTGAGGTTAAGTCAGCTCCAGGCAACATTCGAAAAATCCCCTTGGCATCATTCGAAACAATCATTGATTTACGTTTACGGGAAATCTTTCAAATTATTCATAGCAAACTGACGGCTCAAAATATTTTGCAGAATCTCAACTCCGGCGGTGTTCTTACCGGCGGAGGCGCATTGTTTCCGCATACGTCCGTGTCATTTAGCGAAGTATTTAATATTCCGGTTCGTATTGGTCAACCGTTCGCGGCAAACAAAGCCACGGATACAGCAGGAATAGGAAATCCGCGTTACGGCACGATCTGGGGAACTCTAAAATTTGCTGAGGAATTTCATCAAATCATTCATTCAAAACAAAAAAAGAGTATTGTCAAAAAAATGTTAGACATCGCTGACAAAGCCGCTATCCAATTTTTACAATCATTTTCAAAGATATTTAAGTCTGTTAAATTTTAATGTCATTAACAGATAAGGAACAAAATAAGTTTTCCAACATCCCGGATTCCACAAAAAACAATATAACCCCAGATTGACTCTCAAAACTTCCCGCATACAGAGACTTTGCTCTGCTG
>JAHOYW010000141.1 GCA_019038735.1 Victivallales bacterium
AACTATAACAGTTACTAAAAATAGGAGTTACAATCATGAATAAGGATGTTAAAAAAGTTTTCGAAGGTTCTTTAGGAGCTGACGGTCTAAAAATAGGAATTGTTTGTTCGCGTTTCAATGAGTTTTTTGTCAGCAAACTTCTCGGCGGAGCAGTTGATGCTATCGTCAGACATGGCGGTAAAGCTTCAGATGTTGAAGTCGCATGGGTTCCAGGTGCTTACGAATTGCCTTTCGCAACAAAAAAGTTGATGGACACAGGTCGTTTGGACGCGGTAGTAGCTTTGGGCGTAGTTATCCAGGGCGCGACTCCACATGCTGATTACATCAACGCGGAAGTATCAAAAGCTCTGGCGCAGTTAAGCATGGAATCAGGAGTTCCGGTTGGTTACGGACTGGTTACCGCTAACACTATCGAACAGGCTATCGAACGCAGCGGCACAAAAGCCGGCAACAAGGGTGCTGATGCGGCTATGGCGGCAATTGAAATGGCAAACTTAGTAAAAGAGATAAAGTAAGCAGTCAAGCTTATTTTTTAAAAAGGTTAGTAGAAAATGACAGCAAAAGCTGATAAAAACGCAGTACGCATGCACGCAAAACGTCTAGGACGAGAATTAACAATGCAATTTCTGTTCCAGCATGGTTTCTCGGAAGAAAGTAATTTTGAGAAAGCCTGGGAGTATTTTTTTGAACAAGCCAGTTTTGAGCACGATTTAAAAGAAAATCGTTTTGCCCGTAAAGCTAAAGAATATGCTCAGGAACTGCTTGAAGGTATTTTTGAAAAAATTAATGAGATTGATGAGGTACTTAATGAAAACGCGAAAAAGTGGGATTTGGAAAGAATGGCTCTAGTTGACCGCAATATTTTGCGTGTAGCAAGTTATGAAATGCTTTTCGTGCCGGATGTTCCGCCGATTGTCAGTATCAATGAAGCCGTTGAAATAGCTAGAGATTACAGTGGAGAAAAGGCGGGGAATTTCATCAATGGCGTACTTAATGCTATTAAAGATTCTTTGGATCGCCCGCCGAGAGAAGCGGTTGATAAATTATGAGTTCACTCTTTTCAAAATTCAAAAAAGGCTTGCTGAAAACCACGACCTCGGTAAGCCGCGGCATTTCCGGTGTTTTCACAAATGAGAAAGCCTGGACGGATGAACAGTTTGATGATCTGGAAAACTTGCTTATATCTTCTGATTTCGGAGTCGCGGCAAGTTTAAGTATCGTCGAGGACCTTCGCGATCGCTATAAACAAGGTAAAATTGCCACTTTCGAAGAAATTGATAGAATCGCCGCGGAAGATGTTTTCAAAATATTAAACAAAAACCAGCGTGAGATAAATTATGCTCCGAAAGGTCAGCCGACAGTAATTTTATTTGTCGGAGTCAACGGCAGCGGAAAAACTACCAGCATTGGTAAATTAGCATCTCTTTGGCAACAAGAGGGCAAAAAAGTAATGCTCGCTGCATGCGATACTTTTCGCGCGGCGGCAGTCGATCAACTCAAAATCTGGGGCGACCGCACCAATACACATGTTGTTTCGGCACTTCACGGCGCGGACCCTTCAAGTGTAGCATTTGACGCGGTAAAATCTGCGCAAGCGCGAAACGCGGACATCTTATTGATTGACACCGCAGGACGTCAACATACCAGCAAGGGTCTGATGTCTGAATTATCAAAAATCTACCGGACAATAAATAAACTTTGCCCGGAAGCACCGCAGGAAGTATGGTTGACAGTTGATTCAAGCCAAGGCTCAAATGCCATTAATCAAGCTCGTGAATTTTCAAAAGTCGCTAATGTAAGCGGTCTGGTTCTGACTAAATTAGATGGTACCGGTAAAGGCGGTATGGCGGTGGCATTGCAACAGGAGTTTGGTTTTCCGGTTATGTTCGTCGGTCTCGGCGAAAGCCCCGAAGATATGCAGAAGTTCAATCCAAAATTCTACGCCGACGCATTATTCAATGTAGGTATTGGAGCATAAAACGGTTTTAAACCTTCAAAGACATGGAATGCACGTACACTTTATTCCTCCCGCTTTCCTTTGCCAAATATAATGCATTGTCAGCATTTTTAATGTTCTCCGATAATGGTTTATCCAAAGTAAAGCTTGACAAGCCGAATGAACAGGTAACTGTGATTATTGCTGTTTGCTTTATCTCAATAGCTGAATTTCGTATTTTATGGCGTATTCTCTCTAAAATATTTTTTGCCTCAGCAAGATTAGTATTTGGCAAAAAGATTAAAAATTCATCACCTCCATATCTGCCAATTAAGTCATCTTTTCTTAGCGAAGATGATAACTTTTGAGGCAGTGCTTTAAGAACTTCGTCTCCCACTAAATGACCATAAGTATCATTTACTTTTTTAAAATAGTCAATATCTACAAATGCGAGACAATTATCAGTCTTCATTCTTTCAGGTTTTGCGTACTCTTTCTTCAATATTGAGTTAAACAATTCCGGGTTTGGCAATCCAGTTAGCGCGTCAATTGAATATCTTACTGAATTAATAGCAGAATATAGATTATCAAATATATCTGAAATTTTTCCTTGAATTTCAATTAGTAACTCATACTCGTCTTCTTGAATTGAGTTGTTATTTTTGTGCTTCTCTAAAAGAAAGTTAGCGATACCGTGAAGTTTCTTATGAAGATTGCCCAGACTAATAAAATCTTCATTAATAAATTCTTCACCAAGTGATGCTACTTCAGTTTGAAGAGTATTATACCATCTGCCAAAATCACATTCCGTATGATTTTCAATAAATGAATTATCATATTTATTACATATAATCTGCTTGTTAAATGCTGTCATTCCAAAAATATGATTCTTTCTCAGCTGTTTTAACTTAGAAGATAATGATTTGACTTTGCTTAGACTAATTCGATTGATGTCATACATAATTTAATTGGATCATATATATTTTTAACCTTATAGCATGTTTTATGCCGGGGATGCATTTTTTCAACTTTCATTTGTTTGTACTTGTATAGGTAAATTTCTGTTTAAAAAATTTCTATACTCAACAGCTGAATAAAATATCTCTTTTACAACGCTTTCCGGAGTTTTATTTTCTTCTTGAGCATACTCAGATACAATATCACACATATCGGAAAACTCTTTTCCTCTTTTGATAAGATTTTCAGCTGTAACCGTTATAGATTCATTTGATGTTTTATGTTTTTCTACTATCTCGTGATGCTGTTCCGAAATGAAAATTCGTCCCATAATATACCTCGTTCATAAAGCTAATTACCCAAAGCATATATTAACCTGTATAGGTATATTTGTCAATAGATTTTCGATTTTTTTTGCTTTTTTTTTGCTTTTTCAACGTGTACAGGTTATTGT
>JAHOYW010000191.1 GCA_019038735.1 Victivallales bacterium
TTCGAGAGTGGATTTGGTCTAATGCGCGGCAAGCCGCTTAAGTTTCGCTCGTTTAGACGAGCGAGCAACGCTTTCGCCCGTTGCACCAGCGACTGCGGCCAAGCAGTTTTTTCCTTTTTTTTCGCAACCAGTCCTACGCCATTGCGTGGATCATTACGTCGAGATCCTGAAGCATTACTCCGGTGCCTTTGGCAACTGCTTTGAGCGGTTCTTCGGCGATGAATACCGGCAGACCGGTTTCTTCGACAAGTAAACGGTCGAGACCTTTGAGCATGGCTCCGCCGCCCGCGAGCATGATTCCACGGTCAATCAAATCGGCCGCTAATTCAGGAGGACAACGTTCTAAAGTGCCGCGAACAGCTTCAACAATACTTGCGATAGGTTCCTGCAAGGCATTGCGTATTTCACTGGCGGTAACTTTTACAGTTTTCGGCAGACCTGAAACTAAATCACGGCCTTTTACTTCCATCGATTCTTCTTCATTTACAGGATATGCACTGCCTATTTCCATTTTAATTTTTTCAGAAGTTCTCTCTCCAACCATCAAGTTGTAAACTCTTTTCATGTGCTGGCAAATCGCCGCGTCCAATTCATCACCGCCTACTCTAACAGAGCGTGATCCAACGATACCGTATAGTGAAATAACCGCGACCTCAGTAGTTCCGCCGCCGATATCAACAATCATACTTCCAGCAGGCTCACCAATCGGCAGACCAACACCAATCGCCGCCGCCATAGGTTCTTCAATGAGAAAAACTTCACTCGCTCCGGCACGTTTCGCATTGTCTTTTACAGCACGGTTCTCGACCTCTGTAATTCCGGAAGGTACCGCTATTAGAACCCGTGGAGACAATACACGTTGACGCCGTGGCATCAGACTAACTGCTTTTTTGATGAAGTAGCGCAACATTTCTTCATTTATGTCAAAATCAGCAATAACTCCGTCTTTCATCGGGCGTACGGCACGGATATTTCCAGGAGTACGACCGAGCATGCGTTTGGCGTCATTGCCTATTTCGAGAATTTCCTTGGTGTTTTCATTGATAGCCACAACAGACGGTTCGCATAAACAAATTCCTTTGTCGCGAACAAAGACCAAACTATTCGCAGTTCCAAGATCAATACCAATATCACTGGAAAATAATTGCATCAGTTTCTTTAACATTATGTCCTCCGCCTAGTTTAATTTTTATATTTAGTCATACTCGGTTACGATAATGTGCAAAATGCTATTTTTCAATTTTTTTTTTGATATTTCCGTTTATTTTCCACCTTTTTTCATTATATCTGTCTTTCTACTGCCACAAGTTCCTTACTTTTTGTTCATTAGAGCTTTAAATTCAGGGAAAAGCTCTTATATTATAAGTTGACTTATTAATATAGATTTAATTAATTATATGGAAAATAAAATTATGACTGATATGACTGAGAATATTGGAGCAAAAGCTCAAATTGATTTTCAATGCCTTGAAGAAAGTTGTGATGAAATTATTAAATTTAATCTAGATGATATTGCTGATTCCAGTTTTCAGACAGTATGCAAGAAATGCTATCATACTTATGAATTGGATGGACAGCTACGCGAAAAGCTGTTGAAAATGCTTCATCTCATCACAACTCTGCGTGAAGTTGAAGATATCCTCGGCGACTGTAAAATATCTATAAACGTGGCAAACGGCGAAGTCAAGATTCCTTACGCTTTACTGCTGACCCGCTTAAATACAATGATCTCGTTAAAAATTGGTGAGCGCACGGTTGATTTTCACTTGAGAGTTGAGCCCAACGCAGAAGAAACTTTTCGTTAATTAATAGTTTTTAGAATTTAACATAAATAGGAATAATTGTGATGACAAAAGAAGAAATAATCAATATTTTTAAAGACGCTAAAGCTTTACTCGAAGGACATTTTAAATTACGCAGTGGTTTACACAGCAATCGTTTTTTTCAGGCGGCACTGCTTCTGCAATACCCGGACGTCGCGGAAAAAATTTGCGCTGAACTTGCCGCAAAATTTAAAAATGCCGACATCCAATGTGTAATCTCCCCCGCTGTCGGTGGCTTGATTGTCGGGCAGGAAGTTGCCCGCGCACTCGGTGTCCGCGCTATATTTGCAGATAAAGTCAATGACGAATTGTTTCTCAAACGCGGTTTCAAAATCGCTCCAGGCGAAAGAGTTCTGATCGCGGAAGACGTCGTTACCCGCGGTGGCAGAGTTCAACAAACTATTGATCTCGTCCGTGAACTCGGCGGCGAAGTCGCCGGTATAGCGGTAATCGTTGACCGCAGTGCCGGAAATGCCAAATTTGATATTGAACACAAAGCATTACTTGAACTCGAATTAGAAAGCTATGATCCTGCCAGCTGCCCCTTATGTCAATCAGGCAAAGAAATCGAACAGCCCGGCTCAAAATAAGCGAAGAGGGAAATATATAATATGATCGGATATGTGCTTAAAAAAATCTTTGGCACCAAGTCTCAGCGAGACTTGGATAAAATGAAACCTTTGGTTGCCGAAGTCAATAAAATAGAAGAAGCTTTACAGCAACTCAGTGAAGCTGAAATCAAAAATAAGACTAATGAATTCAAGGAACGTCTGAAAAACGGCGAAACCCTCGATGACATCATGTTAGAAGCTTTTGCCGTAGTCAAAAATGCCTGCCGCCGTTTGATGGGCACAGACACTTCGGTCTGCGGTCAACCAATGGTTTGGGATATGATCCCATACGATGTCCAGATCCTTGGAGCTATCGCCATTCATCGCGGTAATATCGCTGAAATGGCTACTGGTGAAGGTAAAACCCTAGTCGCGACCATGCCGCTTTATCTTAATGCCCTTAGCGGTAAAAACTGCCAGCTGGTTACGGTCAATGATTATCTCGCTTTGCGTGACTCCGAATGGATGGGAACAGTTTATAATTATTTGGGACTGACTGTCGGCTGTCTTCAAAACATGCAGAATCCCCGTGACCGAAAAGAGATTTACGAACAAGATATTACCTATGGTACAAACAGTGAATTTGGTTTTGATTATCTTCGCGACATGGGTATGGCTTCTGAAGCCGGGCACCTTGTTCAACGCGATCATTTTTTCGCGATTATTGACGAAATCGACAGTATTCTGATTGATGAAGCCCGTACTCCTCTGATTATTTCCGGTCCATCAGCGACATCCACACATCAGTTTGACAGCATTCAACCACTAGTCGAGGGGCTTTTCTCTAAACAAAGTCAATTATGTTCACGCCTCGGCAAAGAAGCTAAAAAAATATTGGACCAGGAGGAGGCATCCAGTGAAGACAGAGATCTGGCACTCACTAAATTGCTGCAGAT
>JAHOYW010000296.1 GCA_019038735.1 Victivallales bacterium
ATAAGATATTATTTTATATGTTCCTTATAAACGTAATAACATGGGTATTAAAAAAATGGAAACAGGAAAGTATCAGTCGGTTCTTGATAAATTCAAGAAATATGTAATGCCAACTTATGCTCCGAAACTGCTTATTGAAAAAGGGCAGGGAGCTTGGGTATGGGATTCCGCGCAACGACGATATTTGGATTTTGCTACTGGAATAAGCGTGTGTAATCTCGGACATTGTCATCCTGCCGTAACCGCGGCGATTCAGGAACAAGCCGGGAAACTGGTGCATGTCTCCAATTTATATATGACTGAAAATCAGCCGGTTTTAGCTGAAAAACTTGTGAAACACTGTTTTGACGGTGTCGCGTTTTTCGCTAACAGTGGAGCTGAGTCCAATGAAGGAATGATAAAGTTTGCCCGGAAATGGGGAAGCGATAAAGGAAAATTTGAAATAATTTCTATGGAAGATTCTTTTCATGGTCGGACATTGGCAACTCTCGCGGCGACTGGACGGAGCAAATACCGGAAAGGTTTTGCGCCGGATATGCCGGGATTCAAACAAGTTCCTTTTAATGATATAGAAGCTTTGCAAGAAGCTATTAGTGATAAGACCGCGGCGGTCATGCTCGAACCTATACAAGGTGAGGGCGGGATAATGCCATCGTGTCCTGAATATTTGAAAGAAGTTCGGGAGATTTGTGACGAAAAAGGAATACTCCTGCTTTTTGATGAAGTTCAGTGCGGCATGGGAAGATGCGGAACATTTTTTGCTTTTCAGGGATACGATGTCGAACCCGATGCGGTTTCTATGGCGAAAGCTTTGGGGAACGGTTTCCCGATTGGCGCGTTTATTGTTAAACGGAAATGGGCGGATACTTTGATGGTCGGAGAACACGCCAGTACTTTTGGCGGAACACCTCTTGCATGCGCCGCCGCTAACGCGGTAATTGATGTAATGGATTCTGAAAATATTTTGGATAACTGTTCTAAGATGGGCAAATATTTGACGGCTGAACTGGAAAAAATAGCTGAAAAATACGACTTTATTGAAAAAATACGTGGACGTGGTTTGATGCTGGGTGTGGTTTGTGACCGTCCGGCGGGAGCTTTACTGCCACTCTTGCAGGAAGAAGGTTTAATCGCTCTGACGGCTGGCGAAAATGTTTTACGTTTAATGCCGCCTCTGAATGTTAATAAAGAAGAAGCAGATTGCGCGATTCAGATATTGGATAAAGTATTTACTGGCTTTGCAAAGTAAAAACTGATAACTGATAACTGATAACTGATAACTGATAACTGAAAAAAATAGGTGATCTTATGAATAAGGATTTACTTAGTGTAGCTGATATTTCTAAAAATGATTTAGAAAAAATATTTGAATTGTCCGCTAAATTGAAAAAAGAACGTGGTCAAAGTAATTATAAGCCTTTGGCTGGTAAGAGTATTGCTATGATATTCGCCAAGGCGTCAACTCGTACCCGGGTTTCTTTTGAGGTCGGAATTACTGAATTAGGCGGTTATCCGCTATATATGGATCAAGGCAAAATGCAGGTGGGACGCGGCGAATCTGTCGCGGATACGGCAAAAGTTTTGAGCCGTTACCTGCACGGGGTGGTTATTCGTACCTATTCACATGCTGATGTTGAGGAATTGGCGGCGGAATCAACGATGCCGATTATCAATGCATTAACAGATGATTTTCATCCCTGCCAGATTTTGACTGACTTATTCACTATTTACGAATACAGCGGCAAAGTTGAAGGCATTAAATTAGTATATGTCGGTGATGGTGACAATAATATGGCTAACTCATTTATCTTAGCGGCCGGACTGGCTGGTTTGGAATTGGTCATTGCCTCGCCTGAAAAATATCGTCCGAATCCTGAATTAATGGAACGTTTTCCGAATGTAGTTTGGGAAAAAGACCCGATGAAAGCGGTTGAAAACGCTGATTATATTTATACTGATGTTTGGGTAAGTATGGGATTTGAGGAAGAAAAAGCTGAGCGTTTTGAGATATTGAAAGATTATCAAGTCAACTCAAGGTTAGTCGCGGCGGCATCAGATGCTGTGAAAGTCCTGCATTGTCTGCCAGCGCATCGCGGTGAAGAAATCTCTGCTGAAGTATTGGATTCTGACAAAGCCATTGTCTTCGATCAGGCAGAAAATCGTTTACATGTCCAAAAAGCTGTGCTTGCCTTGTTATTTGATAAGGAGCTGTAATACTTTAGGCTTTTAAAAAAAAGAAAATTGCGCCCAGCGGCGAACCGCTGATCGCCAAAGGCGAAAACACCCATCGCACAATCTTTCCCGCGAGAGCGCACAACTAACATCAACAGCCTACGACGCCATCGCAAAGCGATGCGGAGAACTCTGACCAGATTAAAAGTAGTCGGAGGTGCAGCCTGCACCCCGACCGCTGGAGATAATGACAAGCTCTATAGATTATATCCTAACTAATACCAAATTGCATTCAAAGGGTTAGTAAAAGCACGGCTAGGGACAGCCGTGGCTACATTTAAAAATCAAGAAAGATGTAGCCGCCTCTGTCTCTAGAGGCGCAATATGAGAAAGATAGACTTTTAGTAATAACTATCTTTTAAATTGCAAATCGGTATAAGTTTCTCTGTGCCGGAGCAAGCTGCTCCTAGCACTACTAAATGCAAATGCTTGCAATATTAATATTTTGGTATATCTTGGTATATGCTTGATTGTAATCCAATATTAGCCTGTGAAAAGAATCGCACCTGAAGGTGCTGGGAAGCGCCGCCTAAAGGCGGAACTACAAACGAGATTGTGACAGCTCGAACGTTCGCATCTTTTCAGAAAAACGCTGCGCTCTTTCTGAAAAGCCTCACTTTACGAGATTGGAATGGGTCTGATGCGCCCTGTGGACTTAAGTTTCGCTCGTTTAGACGAGCGACTCGCGTTTCGCCGCGAGACCACGACCAGATTAAATCTGGACTGGATATTTAAAAGATTAAAAGATCAAAGGGGGAAAAGATATGAGTGGATCTAAAGAAAGTTATCGCTACGAACAGATCGCGCGTACTTTACAACGCAATATTAAACGCGGTTTATTTCCGTCAGGAAAATTGCCGCCGGAACGTTTTCTGGCAGAATATTTTGACGTTAATCGTTTGACCCTGCGTAAAGCTATGAAGCTTTTGGAAGCTGAAAAATGGATATTCAGGATGGGACGGCGCGGAACTTTTATTGTCAAAGGAGATCAGTTTGGCGGAATCACTAAACGCCGTGTTTTTGCTTACGTTCTGGCAGGTGAAGATAATTTTCCCTCTGTGTATTCAAATAGCTTTGCCGCATTATCCCGGCG
>JAHOYW010000336.1 GCA_019038735.1 Victivallales bacterium
AGTTACCATACTAAAGCTTTTGTTTAAAAAAATGCAAGTGCTGGCAAGAAAAAAGTCATACATGATTTTAATAAAATTTATCCTTGATTCTTATTTGTTTTAGGGCTTATCTGTGTTAATATATATTTATTGCTTTTTTATGGAATATTTGTTCCTTATTTTATATATTTTACAGGGCTTGTGCGAAGTGTTAAATTTCGTACTTAAGTAATCAGTTTTCAGAGTTTTTCCCTGAAACTTAAAACTTAACCCTTAAATCTTAAAACTCTCTTGTGGAATTTATATTCCGCAAGAGTCTAATATATTAGCTCAAAGCGAGGGTTTTTGATGGCGTCTGATTTTGTTCATTTGCATTTACATAGTCATTATAGTTTACTGGATGGAGCCTGTACTGTAAAAGGCTTGATTGAAATGGCGAAGAAGTATGATATGAACTCAGTGGCTATTACGGATCATGGCTTTATGGGCAGCATCATTGATATGTATCAGAACTTCGGCAAAGCCGGGATTAATCCGATTGTCGGCTGTGAAGTTTACGTTTCTCCGACAAGTCGTTTTGATAAAAATGCTTCTGTTCCGAATATTCGCGGTTATCATCTTGTTTTGCTGGCTAAAGATATTACTGGCTATCATAGTTTATGCAAAATGATGGGTGAGGCGTCGATTAATGGGTTTTTCTATAAACCTCGTGTTGATAAAGAGTTGCTGGCTCAGTATAGTGATGGTTTACTTGCCTTTTCTGCTTGTATCGGCGGAGAAGTTCCGAAGATGATTTTGAATGGTGATATGTCGCTGGCTGAAAAGAAAATTGGTGAATATACCGATATTTTCGGCAGGGATAATTTCTATCTGGAACTAATGGATCATGGCATGCCAGAAGAAAAAATAACTAATCGTGGTATTGTCGAATTATCAAAAAAAATGGATTTGCCGCTGGTTGCTACTAATGATGTTCATTATTTACGCAAAGAACACGCCAAGGCTCACGAGATTATGCTCTGCATCCAGACTGGCTCGAAGCTTGAAGATCCTAAACATTTTAGATTTTCAGGACCGGAATATTACTTTAAGAGCCCGGCTGAGATGCATGAGATATTTAAAGAAATACCTGAAGCGCTAACTAATACAGTAGACATCGCCGCACGTTGTGATATTAAATTCAAATTCGCGCCGGAGGTCAATCATTATCCGGTATATGAAATCAACGAACCTAATATGACGGAAAAAGATTTTTTGCGTAATCTTTGCTGTGATTATATGCCTGACCGTTACGATTTTGACCCACGTAAGCTGGATTCTTTAAGTGAAGAACAGCAGAAAATCGTTGACCGTATGGATTACGAACTGGGAGTTATTGACGATTCAAAATACTGTAGTTATTTTCTAGTGGTCGCTGACTTTATCAAATACGCCCACGAACAGAAAATACCGGTAGGTCCCGGGCGTGGTTCAGGAGCTGGAAGCGTGGTCGCCTATCTTACCCATATCACTAATATTGATCCGCTTAAATATAAACTGCTTTTTGAACGTTTTCTCAATCCTGAACGTATCAGTCCCCCTGACTTTGATATTGACTTTTGTGAAAAACGCCGTTCAGAAGTTATTGAATATGTGCGTGATAAATACGGCAAAGAGAGCGTGTCGCAGATTGGAACTTACGGAACTCTGAAAGCCAAAGCTGTGATTAAAGATGTCGCGCGGGTTTTGGGACATGATTTTGCCGCGGGAGACCGCATTACCAAACTCATTCCGGCTGAACCAAAAATGACTTTGGCGAAAGCACTTAAAGAGTCCGGCGAATTGCGTCAGCTTCTTGATTCCGAGCCTTATGTGCAGGAGATTTTTAAATACGCCGAAGTCCTGGAAGGTGTCAACCGCCAAATGGGAATCCATGCGGCTGGAGTTATTATCGGTGATCAGCGTTTAGATAATCTTGTCCCCTTGACACGCGGAGCTAAAGGCGAAATAATTACTTCATTTCCAGCTGTGCCCTGCGAAGATTTGGGCTTGTTGAAAATGGACTTTCTGGGCTTAAAGACTTTGACTGTCATTCAAACCGCATTGGATAATATCAAACAGATTCGTAATATTGATATTGATATTGACGATATACCGCTGGATGATGAAAAAAGTTTTACACTATTGAACCGGGGCGATACTATCTCAGTATTCCAGTTGGAGTCTACCGGCATGCAGAATCTCTGCCGTCAGTTCGGAGTGGAAACCATTGAGCATATTATTGCTTTGATCGCGATTTACCGACCTGGTCCGATGCAGTTTATTCCTGATTTTATTGCCCGTAAAAAAGGCGATAAAGAAATAGAGTACGATCATCCTAAAATGGAAGATGTATTGAAAGAAACCTATGGTATCATGCTTTATCAGGAACAAATCATGGAAGTAGTGCAGGTTCTCGCCGGATTCAGTCTTGGTGGAGCCGATATTCTACGTCGTGCTATCGGTAAAAAGAAAGTCGATGTCTTGGCTACGCAAAAAGAAAAATTTGTTAAAGGCTGTGCTGAATTTAACCAGATTGATGAACAAGTTTCCAATGATATTTGGGAGAAAATCGGTATGTTCGCGGGTTATGGTTTCAATAAGTCGCATAGTGCGGCATACGCTATTATCGCTTATCAAACCGCTTATCTCAAAGCGAACTACCCAGTGGAATTTATGGCGGCAGTGCTGTCCGCGGAAATCGACAACGCTGAAAAAATCGCTTTTCTTATGACTGAATGTCGCGAGATGGGAATTAATGTACTGCCGCCGGATGTCAATACCAGTGGAATTAATTTTTCCGTTGATGGTGAATCCATACGCTTTGGATTGGGGGCAGTCAAAGGCTGCGGCGAAGCCGCCGCCGGCAAGGTGATTGAAGCAAGAAAAGACGGTAGATTTGAGACATTATTAGATTTCTGCGAACGTTGCGGCGAAGCGATGAATACTAGAGTTATGACACATTTTGGCAAAGCCGGAGCTTTTGACACTTTTGGTTTGCGCCGCTCACAAATCTTGACGGTTGCCGATGCCACCATGGGCTATGCCGCGACGAGAGTTAAAGACCGTTTGTCGGGACAGGGTTCACTGTTTGATTTGCTTGATGATTCGGAACAAGATGAAATTTGTTCTATACCGGTTCCTGATATTCCTGAATTTGATGAGAATGAAATACTTAAATATGAAAAAGAGCTACTTGGTTTTTATGTAACCGGTCATCCACTGGGAAAATATTACGATACCGTAGAAACTTATTCCACGGTAAAACTGATAAACCTCAACGATCTTGAC
>JAHOYW010000238.1 GCA_019038735.1 Victivallales bacterium
ATACAAAAGAGCCGTGAACGCCAATGTCGTTACTGGCGTGGAGAAAAACTGCTATCCCCATTATTATTATTTGGTGATAAGCTCTCGAAAAAACAAGAAGCAATCCCCGAATATGACTTCAAGCAGATTTTTACAAACAAAGCAAAAATGCTTTGCCGTGAAATTCGAGCGGCTTGTGCCACGGCTAATGGACACAGCGATATGATACCGTCAATTCGCGCCAATCTGGGAACAGGCATTATTCCAGCGTGCTTTGGTCTTGAGCAAGAGGCTTTTACTGACAAAATGCCGTGGCTGAAAGAGCATTTCACTAAGGAGCAGATAACTAAACTTTCTCCCGATGATATCCAGCCGCGCGGTTCTTTCGCCCGCGGTTTGGAAATGATGCATTACTTTAAAGAAATCATGGGGGATTCGTGTCCTGTATATGTAATGGACACTCAGGGGCCTTTCGACCTGGCGCACCTGATATTCGGCGACGAATTGTTTATTCAGCTTTATGACGACCCGCCGTTTGTGCATCATCTAATGAATCTTTGTCTGGAATTGGGTATAAAAACCCATAAGTGGATGAAAGAAATTATTGCTGAACCTTTAACTTCACTGCACCATTGTAATTTTTTGTATTCCGACAGTTTCGGTATTCGTATTTGTGAAGATACAACCATTATGTTAAATCCCCATCATATTGAAGAATTTGCAGTGGCTTATTCGCGCCGACTTGCCCGCGAATTTGGTGGAGCCTGGGTGCATTATTGCGGATACAATGAGGGTTTAACTGACTCAATACTCAGTTATCCCGAGTTTAAAGTTCTTAATTTCGGACATATTCCAGGACATGAGCAAGAGATTGATTTTTATAAAAATATGGAAAAATTCAAAAATACGGGGAAAATCAATTTAAACTGTTGGCCGAAATTCCCAGATGAATCAGCAGAGAAATATCTCATGCGTCTCCATAAATTTGCTTCACAAGGCATACTCGCCCCAATATTTCCATTAGATGATATGTCACCCCAAGAAGTCCTTGATTTATGGCATAGTTTTTAAAATATTTACGCTTCTATTTGTTAATTACGTCAAAAAAAACTTGTAATTCTCTATATTTTCAGTTACTCTATTATATACAGAGGAACTGATTACAACAAGGAAATTATCAAATGTCACTTGGGATTAGAAAACCATATTTTGACGGTAAATTTTATAATCACGACAAAGACGAACTACATACATATCTCACTACAGCAGTAGAAAAAGAATTAAGCACTGCGCGAACCAGCAATCACGTGAGGGCAGTTATTCTGCCTCATGCAGGTTACTGCTTTTCCGCTCAAACTGCAATAAAAACTTTATTGAGAACTGTAGAAGGAAACTATTCAAAAATTTTGATTATAGCACCATCTCATAGCGTTCCTTTCAGAGGGATTGCCTTGTCGGAATATGATACCTACCGCACTCCGCTTGGAGATATTCCTGTAGACATGGCTAGCGTTGCAAATATTGCGGGAACAGGAAATGATTATATCGAATACATGTCAAATGCGCATAAGAAAGAGCATTCTCTTGAAGTCCAGTTGCCTTTACTGCAGCATTTTTTTGAAGATTTTGAATTAATTCCAATAATCAATGGTTTTATAGATAAAGATTCCGCCCGGCATATCGCTATAACCTTGAAGGATTGGTGGAGAGAAGATATTTTATGGGTAATAAGTTCTGACTTCACCCATTACGGACGAGCTTTTAATTATCTTCCTTTTCATAAAAATATCAAGGAAAATCTGCGCAAGCTTGACTTGGACGCGGTTCAATTGATTATTGACGGAGACTTGAATGCCTTTTGCAAATACTTAGACAAGACCGGAGCGACAATCTGCGGTTGCGGCGCAATCCAAATATTGATGGCGGTATTGGAATTGCTTAAGCAGGATAATAAGATTGGAGCGGAATTGGTTCACTATAGCACTTCTGGTGATTTGACCTTGGACTATTCACAATGTGTAAGTTATGCTGGAATCGCTTTTTTTGATCAGGAAAAGGAATAATTATGGAAAAAATTGCACTAATAACGGGAGCTTCCAGTGGTTTAGGCGAAGCGATCGCCAGAATTTTTAGAGAAAAAGGCTTTAAAATAATTGCTGTATGTCGTTCAGAACCGAAAATTGAGCTTGACTGTTGGATTCAAGCGGATGTGACTCAAAAAAGTGCCCATCAGGAAATACTAGATAAAGTAAATGAAAAATTTGGATGTCTGGATATCCTGGTTAATGCCGCTGGCAGAGGCAATTGCGCCACTTGGGAAGAATTCGACGAAGTACAATTACGCGATCTTTTTGAATTGGATTTTTTTGCGCTTGTCAATATGACATATGCTTTTCTGCCTTTATTGAAAAAAAGCAAAGGCACGATTGTAAACATTTCCTCTATAGCCGGAAAAGTCTATATTCCCTGCATGGGACCATATTCTGCTGCCAAGCACGCAGTTGCCGCATTTTCAGGATCACTGAGAGTTGAACTTAAAAACTCTGATGTAAAAGTGATAAGTATTTTCCCCGGTCATATTGATACAGGCTTTTCAAATCACTCTATTGGTCCGCGCGAGTTTCCATATATTTCAAGCTTTGGCGGCAGCGCATCCGGTTTAGCGCGAAGGTTATATAAAGCTTATCAGCGTAATTGGCACTCTTTTATGTATCCGCGGGCTTATATTGTGATTGTTGCACTCGCTAAGACTTTTCCTCGCATTTACGACTGGATTTCACGCAAAATATGGAAGTTGAATGATTAAAATATTTGAAAAAAGTATAATCATATCTACTATTGTATGTTTCTCTGTCGCGCTACACGCGGAAGTGTTCACTTTATGGCCGAAAGGTAAATCATCAGGCTATGAACTGGATACTTTTCTCAAATCTACTGCACTCCTAAGCGAGCCAATACGCATTAATGGCGCTAAAGCAGAGCTAAAATTAAGCTTAGTCAGAATGAGTTTGAATGAGATTTTGACTTTGCTCAAAAAGAAATTTCCGAATGCTAAATTTGCCGCGGGCGGAGATTCAATATTGGTCAAACAAAAACTCCCGAATGGCTGGCACAAGCGTTTACTGCTGGTTTATTTCGGAGAATTTTTCCCAATATTGCAAATTAGCATGACTGTACCGCCAAAACTCCCTAAGCCATCACGCTGGCCGCAAACATTAGCAATTACATCTGACGGAATTCCATTGCGTTATATGTATTTCCCAAAGCGGAAATCATACTACGGCATGTTC
>JAHOYW010000359.1 GCA_019038735.1 Victivallales bacterium
TTAACCAATTCGCCTTTGCTGTCCCTCATGAATTTGATATTTTTTTGGTCTTTCCCCTGTGGAACCGGTATTGGAGCGGGAGTTGCGGAACTGCCAACTCCGACAATTAGAAGCGGAATATTTGCTTTTTTCAGTTCAGCAAGTACCAATTTACTATTACCGCTAAGCTCGTCACCGTCAGTAATTAAAATAATCGCGCGGTTGTTTCCCTCTGCCGCGTCAAAAGCTTTGATCGCAGTCTCAAGGGCTAATTGTAAATTAGTACCACCGAGCGGAATGCTTTCAGTATCAAGTTCGTCAATATATTGAATAAAACTGGTTTTATCAGTAGTCATTGGACATTCGAGAAAGGCTCTGCCGGCAAAAGCCACAAGTCCGAAACGGTCGGAACCGGTTTGATTGACGAGGTCGCGCAAAAATAATTTAGCATGCGCTAGGCGTGACGGTCTGATGTCCTGTGCGAGCATGCTTTTGGAAACATCAAAAAGAACCATCAAGTCGCGTCCGCTGGATTGATATGGAACAAGTTGCAGTTTCCAGGTTGGTCGGGCAATTGCTATAAGCAGCATTAACATGACAAATAAAAGCAAAAGAAAACGGAAAAGTCTTCGTGCTAAAGATAATTGAACATGTTTATCATCTTTCGCGCGTGGACCAAGAATAAGTTGCATTATATTTGTCCGTCGCACTCTGGCGCGCCAAAATACCAGAACCATAAAAATCAAAATGGCTGGAATCCACCAAAACACCTGTAAATTAATAAAATTCATACTGCCCCTTTGCTCAAATCAGTTTGAATCACAAAATAGTCGTATTTCTACTAGGAAACAATACAGCTATTTTGCTAAAAAGGCAAAAACGAAAAACAAGAAAAACAAAAAGAAATAATACTTGTAGATGGTATTTGCTTTTTTATGCAAGAAAAGAATATATTTGAACGGGTTCTAATCAATCAATTTGCGGCTTATCCGGTATGCTTATTTGTTCTTTCATTTCGGCTATGATTTTACTTGCGTAAAGCTTGGAATCAGGTAGAGGTTTGGATAATTTCAGGCATGCCTGAAAATATTTTTTTGCCTCCTGCATCTTAGCTTCCCGGTAAAGAATATCGCCATGTAGATTATAAATTTTAGCTTGCCAGTAAACAGATGGATTTTTTAAATTATCTACTTGAGCCAAATAGCGCATCGCCGCTTTTGGCTTCTTTTCATGTATATAACTAATATAAGCGATTTTGTAAATAGCCTGACTTTTATGCCTTGGATGTGCTTGGGGTAATTCTAAAACTTTTGCATATTTTAGGGCGATTTGTCTGTAATCTCCACCCTTATGACTGAGTAGATTAGCATGGCGCAGAGCCGCTAAACCGGAATAATAACTTGAATGTTTTTTGTATGCCAGACTATAAAGTTTCCCCGCGGCTTCGTATTGATTATCTTTTTCATAACAAAATCCGCCCCATGCAAGGAATTCCGCACGCATGCCTAGAGGAATTTTTTTGATATTCACTTTAGCCATGCTTTTTTCAGCTTTTGCGTAATCTTTCATCAAGCACAATATTTGAATTTGTATAATCATGCCACGATAGTGCCATGGTGAATCAGAATCAGTATTGTTAGTCATTTTTTCAGCTAAAACTAAAGCCTTTTTGTTTTGATTTAATTGTTTGGCTGAGTCAATAGCACTTAATAAAATATTCAGCTGCAACACAGAAGGTTTATCCTGAAATTGCGAATACTTTTCAGCATTCGCCAAAGCACTGGTGAAGTGTTTGTTTGCGTATTGGCTTCTTATCTGGCTGTAACGCGCCTGTAATTTTTGACGCTGAGAAATTTGTTCAAGCTTGGCGGCTTCGTCAAAAACCTGTTCTGCCTGCCAGAAATTCTGCAATCTGTCCAGAGCCAGACCCTTGTAATATAAAGCTTGATATTTTTGTTTTGAGTTTTTACTTAAACTCAAGGCGTCCGATGTGATTGCTATTGTGCGTTTATAATGTCCCAAGCTGTAACGATGGCGCATTTGCGAAAAAGCCTGATCAAAATTTTCAAATGCGTAACTCGTACTGATATTTAATAAAAGTACAAATATAATAAACGTTTTTATTATCATCAAATATTTCCTTCATCTTCTAGAGTAAAAAATGCCCTGATAGCTTACTATAAGCTCTAAATATTTTTTTTGCAACTTTATTATTGTTATTTACAGTTCGGCACTTATCCGCATGGAACAAAATTCAGGACCGCACATGGTGCAGTAATTCTTTTTACCGTCTTCATGTGGCTCTTCTGTTATATTTTGTTCAGCTAGAGATTCGTCTCTTAATTGACGTGCTCTGGCTGGATCGAGCGACAGGTCAAATTGTTTTTCCCAGTCAAACTCGGCACGGGCATCGCTGATTGCGTCATCACGTTTTCTTGCTTCAGGACGTTTCAGACCTATATCCGCAGCGTGAGCTGCGATTTTATAAGCGATTACACCATTGCGGACGTCTTCGGCATTCGGCAGTCCTAAATGTTCTTTGGGAGTAACGTAGCAAAGCATTGCCGCGCCGTGGAAAGCTCCGAGTGCCGCGCCGATAGCACTGGTGATATGATCATAACCCGGCGCGCAGTCAATCACAACCGGACCTAAAATATAGAATGGCGCGTCATCGCATAATTCCTGTTCGCGTTTCATGTTCATTTCGATCTCATCCAATGGAACATGTCCAGGTCCTTCGACCATGACTTGCACATCAGCTTCGCGGCAGCGGCTCACGAGTTCGCCGAGAACTCCGAGTTCCGCGAACTGCGCGTCATCGCTGGCATCTGCCAGACATCCGGGGCGCATGCCGTCGCCGAGAGAAATTGTTACATCATGTTCAGCGCAAATGTCCAGGATTTTATCAAAATTTGTGTAATATAGATTTTCACGATCATGGGTCATCATCCATTTAGCGATAATCGAACCGCCGCGACTGACAATACGCAATTTACGTTTTTTTGCCATCGGTACATGTTCTTTTAATAAACCGGCATGGATAGTTATATAATCAACTCCCTGCTCGGCTTGTTCACGAATAACATCAACAATAAGTTCATCATTGAGTTCTTCAGAGCTGTTTACACGTGAAAGAGCTTCGTAAATCGGAACTGTTCCGATTGGAGCCGGACTGTTGGCGATGATAGCTTGTCTAATAGTTTTTATGCTTGCGCCGGTACTCAAATCCATAACGGTATCAGCTCCGTAATTCAATGCCGTATGGAGTTTT
>JAHOYW010000167.1 GCA_019038735.1 Victivallales bacterium
TCGCAGTACCCATTGCCGCGAAACCTACCTGCGCGTATGCCCCTGCTTCGCCGATTGCCTTTAAAAGGATTGATGAATCCATAAGATACTCTCCTTTTATTATTATTTTTTCTTAAATGGTTTAAATTCTATGCCCGCCCAGGTGAGACCGACATGATTCGAAAATTCTAAAGTGTTCAGTCGTACACCATGTACCAAAACACTCATTAAGCAAAGTGCGATATTTAGAAGATGTCCAAATAATATTACCAGCGCACCGCCCAAAATACACAATATGACCATCCACCATGAAAGATCAGGTATTTTAAACAAGGTCACACCCATGTCGTTAAAACTACTAGCTATTTGATAGCCTGCCAGCCCGACCGCGAACAGTCGGATATATGACAAAATATCAACAAAACTGTTTATAATGCTGAATGGAAAATTAAATGCTTCGCCGACATCTTTCCAGTTAACATCGCAGAAAATGATTAAGACCATACCGATTCCGTAGAGATAATACATATAAACTGGAAACGCTCCGGGATATACAATCAGTTTCAAGGTCAGAAAAAAGTTGCCACCAAGCAATAAAATCCAACCTAATTGTCCAAAAGCTTTGCGGATTTTAGCATGTACAATTGCCTGCCAGATATGTCCCATTGATAATTGCGCTAGCGCAATCACAAAACATATAAGCATTACATTAGCATTCTTCACCGTCGCGTCAGCTTCCGTCAGGAACTTGATGCCGGGCGTGTGCAAACCAAACCAGTCTCCGCTCAAAGCTCCCCAGATTATTGCTGATAAACTCAATACCACACTCAAACGCAAAGCTAATTTAAGTTTATCGCTTTTATTTTTTATGAATATTGCTCCGGCGAGAGTTCCAATTAGAAACAGCGAACCATATCCGGCATCCCCGACTATTATACCGAAGAAGATAGTGAAGAAAAACAATACCCCAACACTAACATCAATTTCACGGTAACCGGGCGAGATTCCGAGGAAATCAAACAAGGGCTGAACCATCCTGAATACTTTCGGCAGCGTAATCAAAGTCGGCACCTGATGGTCTTCAGGGGCGGGGTCTTCGATTAATAAAGCCCAACCGTGTTTTTTAGCATATTCATCGACTTCATCCATTCTGGGTTCAGGGATGAAACCATGAATTGAAATAATTTCTTCATGATCCGCCATACTGTCGCGAGCAGAGAGAAATTCCAAACGTTCCTTGACTTCAGTACAATAATTTTCGATTACTGATGTCTGACATGCCAGTGAATCCAATTCTTTATCGATTTTATCACGATGAACTTCAGCTTTTTCTATTTGCTCTTTGACTTGTCTCAGGCTTTTATCATTTGGCAGAACTGCCAAAGCTAAATCTTTTGTGTCTAGTTCATTTTGAGAAAAAACAACAAATCGAGTTAAGGCTTTATCAGAATTGACTTCTTCTATTGTTATATCTTTCCGCTCTAAATATTCAGCGTAAATCTTATGTGGAGCTTCGCAGCAGTAAACGTAAATACCGCCAGCCGCTAGGTCTTTGATGGTTTCAGGTGAAAAATCACCCCATGGACTTAAAGCTTCCTTCATGCGGTAAAAACTGTCAATTTCCTGTTCAATAGCGGCGTACTTAGTCATTTCATGCGAGACTTTATCATAAAGCTGTCTTGGCAAAAATTGATGATTCGGTGCTTCTTCACTATTTCCAATTCGCGCTTCCAGACATCTCACAGATTTTTCGACATCTGCCAGCAAGCTATGCATAGCCGTGCGGTCATCTGTATCTTTGAGTTTTTCCACAACAATATGCAAAGCACCAAGATAACGGATTTCCCTCAAACTTGTTTCGCGTTCATGAGCCAGGCATAAAAGCGTAACTTTTTTCATCGGAATAATCATGCTTGAGCCTCCTGACTTTTGCGTTTAGCTATTTTAGAACGCACTACGCCGGCGGTATCAATATCACCTAAATAAATACGAATAATCCGCATATTTTCTTTACATTCAGGAATCTTTACTTTTTCAAACAAATTTACCCGTTGGGTAGTTGTCCGTAATTCTTTGGCTAACAAGCGATATTGTTCTTCAAGCACTTTATGCGCTTCCTGCTGTGCGATGAGATTTTTCAACATCTCTAAAGCATCATCAATCCAGCAGTCTTTTTTAAACAAATCGTATTCGGCAACTTTGAAATTGGCTCTCTCGAAAACCGGCACACTCACCCCGGCAATATTGGTCGTACCTTTATCAATATTCGTCAAGTTCAGCAGGGACGGCAGTAATTCAAAACCATCTTCGTCACCGAACAAAGCTATCCAGGCATTAAGACTTCTGCGGGTCTTTTCCTGTTCATCCTCATTCGCGCGCAAACGTGCCGCGCTATCGCGCATTTCCATCTGCAACTGCTGCTTCTTAAGCTGCAAAGTAGGCAGAAAGCGCGAAAACTGCTTAAAAGCGTTTTGCTGAGTTTTCAGTTCAGTTTTTGTAAGTTTCAGCTTTGACATGAATTAGGGTTAAGGGTTAAGGGTTAAGTTTTTTAAATTCTTTTCATTCGATGTTCGATGTTCGATGTTCATTCTTTTACTGTTTCGGCCAATATTCCTGCAAAAGATCGCTTATTATACCGGTTTCTGCTTTATCGAAACATTCAGCCAGCATTTGCCAGCCTAAGTCGAGAGCTTCTTCAAGCGGAATATTAACTGAGAGATCCATCATGCGTTTTTCAAACAAAGCACCGTATTTGAGTAATTTGTTATCCCAGTTACTCATTGTAAAACCCATGGATTGTTTTTCCAAAGTCTCTTTGTATTCAGCATACAAACGAATCATTGTGTCCATAATTACACGGTGGTCATTGCGGGTATCGGCGTTGACCTGCTGTTTCAAACGGCTTAGCGAACCAAACGGCTCAATACGTCCGTTACGCAGATAGAACTGTCCTTCTGTAATGTACCCGGTGTTATCGGGAATCGGATGCGTTACGTCATCACCCGGCATTGTAGTCGCCGCGAGAATAGTAATAGAACCAGCTCCGTCAAAGTCAACAGCTTTTTCATAACGAGCGGCTAGCTGACTGTATAAATCGCCGGGATAACCACGGTTAGACGGGATTTGTTCCATTGTGATAGCAATTTCTTTTTGAGCGTCCGCAAAATTTGTCATGTCAGTTAATAAAACTAAAACACGTTTATTATCAAGGGCGTAACTTTCAGCTACAGCCAGTGCCATGT
>JAHOYW010000180.1 GCA_019038735.1 Victivallales bacterium
ATGGTATTGTCGGGTCTATTACCATCAAGCTGAAAGAACCTATTTTTGAGTCGCAGACAAAGAATAAACTTGGTAATACAGATGTGCGTGGTCCGATTGTGGAAGCGGTCAAGAAAAATGTTGTTGACTATCTTCACCGTAACCTTGAACAATCTGAATTCGTTATTGATAAAGTTATCCGCAATGAAAAAGTCAGACAGCAGATTCAGGCTGTAAAGAAGCAGTCAAAAGAAAAAGCCAAACGAATGACTTTGAAAATACCTAAGCTCAAGGATTGCAAATTTCACTTAGGCGATCGTTCAAAACGCGGCGAAGAAACCATGTTATTCCTGACCGAAGGGCAATCAGCGACGGGCTCCATGGTCAGTTGCCGGGATGTTTACACTCAGGCGATTTTCTCACTTAAGGGCAAGCCTCTGAACTGTCATAACGAGAATTTTGAAAAAGTTTACAAAAACGAAGAACTTTACTATATTATGCAGGCTCTGAATATTGAAGATGACATTGATGATTTGCGTTATAACAAGGTTATTATCGCAACTGACTCGGACGTTGACGGACTGCATATTCGGAATTTATTGATTACTTTTTTTCTGACATTCTTTGAACAACTGGTTTTATCCGGGCATCTGCATGTGTTGGAAACTCCATTATTCAGGGTCAGGAACAAAAAAGAAACAATTTATTGTTATAACGAAAAAGAACGCAACAAAGCGATGGCGAAGCTTGGCAAAACCAACCTTGAAGTTACTCGATTTAAAGGATTGGGAGAGATTTCCCCCAGTGAGTTTGGACCTTTTATCGGAGAAGATATCAGATTGGAAAGCGTGAGTATTGATCACATGCGTAATGTGCCGGAGATGCTTGAATTTTATATGGGTAAAAATACCCCGAACCGCAGAGAACACATAATGGCGAACTTGGTTTAAAAGATGTCAAAAAAAGAAAAAGAAAACATTTCAGCCGAAAAAACGGCTAATACAAGCGAACTGGAAAATCAGGAGCTACAGGAGGTCGAAGAGTTTGAAGAACTCGAGGCACTGGCTGAGGGCGAATCTGAGGCATCCAGCACTGATCCGCAGGAAACTAACAGTTACCTCCGTCAAATGATGGAACAGAATTTTATTGAATATGCTTCCTATGTAATTAAAGAGCGCGCGATTCCGGATGTCGATGATGGTTTAAAACCTGTGCAGCGCCGTATTTTGTGGTCATTATTCCGCATGCATGATGGTAAATTTCATAAAGTCGCTAACGTCATCGGGCACACTATGCAGTATCATCCACACGGAGATGCTTCTATCGGTGGCGCGCTGGTGGTTCTGGCTAATAAAGAATATTTTTTCGAGAAACAGGGTAACTTTGGTAATATTTTCACCGGAGATATGGCTTCCGCGGCTCGTTATATCGAATGTCGCCTTTCGCCGCTCGGACTGGAAGTGCTTTTCAATAACGATATTACCGAGTTTCTTGATTCTTATGATGGACGTAATCAGGAACCGCTTGCTTTACCGGTAAAGATTCCATCATTGCTCATGCTCGGCACCGAAGGTATTGCCGTCGGTATGTCGACTAAAATCCTGCCGCATAACTTCAATGAACTGCTTGAAGCGCAAATTGCTATCATTCGCGGCAAAGATTTTGAACTTTATCCTGACTTTTTGCAGGGCGGCTCAATGGATGTATCCGAATACGAGGGCGGCAATGGAAAAATTAAATTGCGTGCGAAAATCGACCGCGATGGACGTAAACTGATTATTCGTGAAGTTCCCGCGTCCACAACTACTGAAAGCTTGATTGCTTCCATCGAACGTGCTGTTGAAAAAAATAAGATAAAAGTTGCGGCGATTAATGATTATACCGCTGAAACTGTTGAAATAGAAATAACTCCAACGCGTGGGCAAGACCCAGCGAAAATGCTCAAGGCTCTTTATACTTACACAGATTGTTCGGTGTCGGTTTCTTGTAATATGATGGTTATCCGTGATGGTTTTCCTGCGCAAATGGATGTTGACAGCATTATCAGGCGAAACACTGAGAAGCTGCTTTATTATCTCCAGCGCGAACTGGAAATAGAACTTGCCAGACTTGAGGATTTATTCCATTCTAAAACTCTGGCACAGATTTTTATTGAGAACCGCATCTATAAACGTATTGAAGAATGTGAATCATTTGAAAAAGTCATGGCAGAAGTTTACAAAGGGCTTAAACCATTCCGTAACAAACTCAAACGTGATGTCAATGACGATGATATTCAAAAACTTTTAGCTATCGTTATCCGCCGTATTTCCTTGTTTGATATTCGAAAGAACCAGAAAGAACTTGATGATATTTTAAAGGCGATAGACAAGGTGAATAAAAATCTTAAAAATCTGAACGCATACGCGATTAAGTATTTGAAGGATCTGCTCAAAAAATATGGCGATTTGTTTCCGCGCCACACTGAAATCGATGAATTTAAAAAAATTGACCGCCGGGCTGTGGCTCTCAACAATATCAAAGTAGGATGGGATCGTAAGAACGGCTATATAGGCACTAATGTTAAAAGCGATGACATTATTACTTGTAATGAATTTGATCATCTTTTATGTATTGAACGCAAGGGTGATTACAAAGTTATCAATACTCCTGACAAGGCTTTTATCGGGCGTTTGTATGACTTCCGCAAATTTGACGCCAAGCTTGAATTTGGTATTATTTATAAAGAGAAGAAGACCGGTAAGCATTATGCTAAACGAACTGTTATTGATAAATTTATCGTTGATAAAACATATCGGCTTTGTCCAAAAAATTGTCGTTTAGAAATGTTGACTCCGCGTTCGGACTCTATTTATACGATAATCGAGGAAACCAGACGCGGACCAAAAACTATTGAATTAAATTTGAAAGACTATCCAATGCGCTCGGCTAAAGCCAGAGGCTTGTTGATCGGCTCGAAACCTGTCGCGAAAATAACTCATCTGCGTTATTTGACAGAAGAAGAATTAAGCGAGAAAGAACAAGAACAGGAAGATGCCGCAATTGAAACTGGAGCTGTTGAAATCATTAATGAAACAGAAAAAATAATAGAAGTTGTTCCTGAAAAAATAGAAGAAACTCCGGAAGTAAAAGAAAAGCCTAAAGCTAAAACAAAAGCGAAAGCAGAACCCAAGGTGAAAACAAAATCTAAGCCGAAAATCTCCGCCGAAGCGGAAGAAAAACCAAAAAAGAAAGTAGAGC
>JAHOYW010000221.1 GCA_019038735.1 Victivallales bacterium
TTTATAACGCATAAATTCGCCGATCAATAATAAAACGGCTATTATAAGTAACAGTGTGCCTACTCTGATACTCTGCTTCAGCCTGAATATCCTGATTAGTTCCGGCGCAAAATTTTCTACCAGTTTTATAGCCCAGTTGGTCAGCCTGACATACAGAAAGCCTGCCAGAGAAAAGCTAACAATCAACGGCACCAGTACCAGTGCACCGCCAAAGAAACGGCTTTTTAACCATTTAAAAATTTCACTTTTCGTTTTTTTCATTTTTTGTGTCACTTGGGCTGATTTCAATTAAAAGAACTTTACGGCGATCGGCTTTTAATATTTTAAAAGTACCGATATCCTCAATTGTTATTTCTTCATTTTCTTTTGGTATTTTTCCGAATTCTCCACAGACATAGCCGGCAATTGTATCGACATCTTCATCTTCCGGCAATTCCAGATCAAACTCTTGATTTATATCATCAATCAGGCAGCGACCCTCTGCCTGAATAGAGCCGTTAGGCAAAAGACGCATCTCGTTGTTTTCATTTTCGTTTTCATCATATTCATCCTGGATTTCTCCAACGATTTCTTCGATAATATCTTCCAGAGTAACTACTCCGGCAGTGCCGCCGTATTCATCAATAATTATTGCGACATGTATTTTATTAGACTGAAATTCTTCAAGTAAATCACCGACATTCTTAGTTTCAGGAATAAAAAGCGGCGTATGCATAAAATCAGAGAGTTTGGTAAAAGATTTTTCAGTATCAAGAAAATCCTTTGCATAGATAATACCTTTAATCTCATCAATGTTTTTGCCGTAAAGCGGTATGCGGCTATGTCCGCTTTCAACGATAGTGCGCTTTGCGTCTTCTATTGAAGCTTTGATGGCTAGTGCGCTCATGTCGACGCGTGGTGTCATTATTTCTCTCACCAAGGTGTCGTCAAGGTCAAATATTCCGCGAATCATGCGTTTTTCATCTTCCTCAAGACTTTCGCCAACATCCTTGCTGTCGTGTTCGACCAGCGACATAATCTCATCTTCGGCAGAGGTCTTGTCTTCATCACTGTCGTTAGATGTACTGGCTGTAGTGATTTTCACAAGGAATAATATTGGATAGAAAATTGTGAGCGACAAAAAACGCATAAAGGGTAAAGTCATCCGCAGAAAGAAAATATCCATTCTTTTAAGCACCAGGCGGATAAGCAATGAACAAGCCAGCAACAAGCCTAAAACAGCAAGCAAGACATAGCCGCCGGTTTCATACGAGCTCAGTTTGTCATTCATATCTTTTATGAAGGTAAACAGCAATATGCTTATCGCGGCAAGAATCAGCAAGGTCAAATATCTGAATACGACATAAAATTCGCTACGGTGTTCCGACCAGAATTCCAGTTTTTTGACTAAATTTTTGTTATCAGCTTCCAGCCGCCGGATGCGCCCCGGAGTTAATTCATAAAAAGATTCCCAGCTTACTAACAGCCAAATAAAAATAAACACTCCCCAGATAAGGAAATAAACATTCATAGTTTTTTAAAGCCCCTCCCAGGACCTTCTTAAATAAAAATTATTTCAAAGTCAAATTCTTTTTTCAATACTTTCATGATTTCACCTTCGCGCCGCCGCATCCTTTTTCTGGAAATCACATCCAGGTCATCCTCGCCAGCGGAATGCAGCAAGCCATGAACAATATATAATGTCAATTCACGTGCGTAATTCGAATGTTTACGCTTCGCGCCCTCGCGTTCCGCAACATCCACACAAATAAATAAATCTACCGCGATATCACCATCAAATAGTTCATCATCACCTTCGAGATAACAAAAAGTTATAACATCAGTTGTTCCTTCGTGACCGACAAAATCTTCATTTATCTTCGCCATTGCCCGGTCATTCACAAAAGCTATATTGATTATAAGCTCGCGATCAAACGGCAGGCGTGCCAGTTGCGCCGCTCTTAGAATCATTTTTTTTATCAGTTTTCGGCATGGCACTTTCTTTTTTCTCTGCCGCCATGAATAAGTCGTTTTCATCATCAACCTCGTCTTTGGGATAGGCTATTCGACTATGATTCATTGTAATCAAAGTCTTTGTAAAACTTTCTTTAATTTTAGTTATTTCAGCAATAGTTAAATTAGCATTATTGAGTTGTCCGTCACGGATACGTTTGCGGATAATTTCCCATACCAGACTTCCAATTTTATTGGGTGTCGGCTTAATCATGGAACGTCCGGCTGCCTCGCAGGCATCCGCCAGACTTATAATAACAATTTCTTTTTCTACCGGCAAAGGACCTTGATAACGGTATTCACTGTCATCTACAGGAGTATTTTTTTCTTTATTTTCTTCCAAAGCCCGGTTATAAAAATAGTACACAATGTCCGTTCCATGATGTTGCTGAATAGCATCACGAATAACTTTCCGCAAGTTATATTTGAGTGCCAGATCAAGTCCTTCCTTGACATGATTGAGAATAATCAAACTGCTCATTCTGGGGTGCAGGTCAGCGTGTTTATTTTCAGATTCAAAAGTGTTTTCAACGAAATATTCAGGTTTCGCAAGTTTTCCGATGTCGTGAAACATTGCTCCAACACGTGCTTTTATGGGATTGGCTTTAATTGCTTTTGCCGCGTATTCCGCCAAGCTGGCAACCATTAAACTATGATGAAAAGTTCCTGGAGCTTCCAGTTCTAAACGTCTTAATAAGGGATGATTATAATCACAGAGGGTGAATAATGCCATATCTGTAGTTACGCTGAATAATAGTTCAAAAACAAAAATTAGAACCAAAGCCGCGGTCGCGGTAACAAAGGCGTTACAAAAGAACATGCCGACCGCCGAGAAAAACATTTCAGGAGAAGAATTTAAATGCCATAATTGTTCAAAATCCAAAAGCCAAAATGAGAAAAATACAATCAGGAAACTGCGTATAAAAAATACACGGTAATTAGTGGCATGGCGCACTGCTATAGCTGCTAAACAGCAAATTACGATGCCTTGCAGGGCTGTGTCAAATGAATTGCTCAGCATCATTGAGGTTATCGCTGAGACAAAGAAACCGACATAGAGAGCAACTCTGAATCCAACCATAACTGATAATAAAATTGCAGACAAAGCTAAGGGCACAGCCACAGTTATCAAGCTTGGAGAAATTGTAAAGATAGAACTGATAAAATAAAATAATTTAATGAAGAAATAGTTTATCAATAAAGATACTATTACTATGGAACCAGTT
>JAHOYW010000376.1 GCA_019038735.1 Victivallales bacterium
TTTTTTTAAATTGAGGCAGGATTTAGTGCGAACTATTCCTGATTCTTCAGAGCTGACATGTTTAGCGATTGCTAAACATGTTGAAAATAGACTCGTTTTTATGCTTGTTTTAGTGCATATGCTGTGAAGTAAAGGTCAAAAGTTTAGCAATAGCTAAAACCTTTCGAGGGGTAAAGCTAGCGCTTGGCTTGTCTGTTTTAGTGATTGCTAAACTTTTCAAATAAATTGCAAAAAAGGGGGGATGCGTGAATATTATGAATTCATTTTCACAGTCACCGAAAATACCGATAAAATGGCAAAAGTCGTCTATGACTACACTACAAAATTAGAAAAGGCAATGGAAGAGGTCTCAAAAAACATGGAATCTAATTCGTAAGCCACTATTCAGAATAGGATTATTTTCTTTAAACATTTTGCTTTTCGCCTTTCATGTATTAAAGTAACGCTAATATAAATTTACATTCTTTAAAGAGATATAAAATATGATAGATCGCGACAAGCTATACCCTTTGGTTTTTCAAGCGATATACCACGGCAAAATGTGGGGTGGGACTCAGATTAAAGACTTCTTGAAACGCGATGATATGCCTGAATTGAAAGATCCTGTCGGCGAATCCTGGGAACTGGTTGACCGCGAAGACGAACAGAGCGTAGTCACCAACGGACCGCTTAAAGGCACGACTATTTCGCAATTAGTCAAGCACTATGGCAAAAATTTACTGGGCAGTAAATATACTGGCGGAAAATTCCCTTTATTAGTGAAGATTATTGATGCCAGTGAACGCCTCTCGTTACAAGTCCACCCTGACGAACAGGCTTGCTCCCGATTGGGAGACGGTGCGGAACCAAAAACTGAGATGTGGTATGTCCTCAATTCTCAAAAAAACGCGAAAATAATGGCCGGCGTGAATCCTCGCAGCACTAAACAGCGCTTGCTAAGCTCTATGCATACCGCGGAAGTCGAAAAAGAATTACAGGTTTTCGAATCTGAGCCCGGAGATGCTTATTTTATCAGCAGCGGCACTTTGCATGCTATCGGTGAAGGTAATTTAATTCTTGAAATTCAGCAAAACAGTGATACCACATACCGGGTCAGCGACTGGGGACGTGTTGATAAAGAAGGCAATCCCAGAGAACTGCATGTCGACAAAGCTTTAGAATCAATAAATTATATCAACCGTACTTCTCCTCGCGTACCGGGAGTAGTCGGAATAGTGCAGCATAATCGAAAATTCGCGATAGTCAACCGCTGCCGTTTTTTCTCGGTGAATGATTTGCGTTTAGTCGGCGAATGGAATGAAAATACTACTGCTTCCGGTAGTTTTCATTTGATAAGCTGTATTAATAAATGTATCAAAATCAGCAGCAAAGAAACTAATGTTGATTTACAACCAGGTCAAACTTGCTTGATTCCAGCTAATTTGGGAGGATATAGCATTCTTCCTCTGGAACCCGGCGAAACAAATGTCCTTAAAACTACTCTTTAAACTGGACCCGCAATAATCATGAACTCTTTTAAATGTATTAGTGAACTGGCAATTTTTTTGCAAAAAGAATTTCCCCAAGCAGTGTTTCCGGGAAACTGGACTATAAACGCCGATAAATGCCCCCCGAATATGAGTGGCGATTTAACTATAAACTGTTTTCGTTTCGCAAAAATTCTGCGTGGCTCTCCAGATAAAATAGCTGATAAAGTTTTAGAGTTTTTCACTCAAAACAGCGATGTCGAGACGGCTGAAAAAATTAAAGCTTTTGTCAATATAAGCTTGACGCCGGGAGCGGTCTACCGTGATTCGGTCGCGAATATTGCTGCCTTACTGCAAAGCTCACAACTTGATAAAGCTGAACAAAAACGTATTTTGATAGAATATTCAGCCCCAAACACCAACAAACCGCAACATCTCGGACATGTCCGCAATAATACATTAGGAATGAGTTTAGCTTCTTTGCTTTCACGCGTCGGTAATGATGTCATTCAAATAAACCTTGTCAATGACCGCGGTATTCATATTTGCAAATCAATGCTGGCTTATGAGCGTTTCGGCGAAGGTATAACACCTGAGTCAAGCGCCATCAAGGGCGATCATCTGGTTGGCAATTTCTATGTTAAATACAACACAGAACTGAAACAGCAGTTAAGTGATTTGCGGAAAAACAAGCCGGACTTGAAAGACGAAAGCGACGACAAGTTATTTTTGGAAACTGAACTTGGTCAGGCGACTCATAAAATGCTGCAGGACTGGGAAGATGGTGACGAAAAAGTTCTTGCTTTATGGAAAACAATGAATTCCTGGGTCTTTGCCGGCTTTGACCAAACTTATAAGCGAATGGGAATTGAATTCAAGCAGACTTATCTTGAGAGCGAAACTTATCTACTGGGCAAAGATATAGTCGCCGATGGACTCGCGCGGGGTGTTTTCAAAAAACGTGAAGACGGCGCGATAACTATTGATCTGGGTAAAATGGGTGAAAAAGTTGTCCTGCGCTCTGACGGTACGAGCGTCTATATCACTCAAGATATTGGCACGACGCTCAAAAAATACTCTGATTACGAGCCGGACGAACAAATATGGGTTGTTGGAGACGAACAAATTCTGCACTTTAAAATGCTTTTTGAGATTATGAAAAAGCTCGGCTATGCCTGGGCGGATGATTTACATCATTTAGCTTACGGAATGGTCAATCTGCCTTCAGGCAAAATGAAAAGCCGTGAAGGAACTGTTGTTGACGCTGACGAATTATTTGACGAGATGGTTAATTTATCGGAAGAAGCATGTAAAGAACGCTACGGCGACAGTGTTTCAGCAGAAGAAATCGCCAAGCGTGCTGAAACTATCGGCATGGGTGCTTTGAAATTCATGTTATTGAAGTTCAATCCCAAAACAACCATGATGTTTGATCCGCAAGCCTCGGTCAGATTTGAAGGAGACACCGGGCCTTATGTCCAATATGCCTGTGCCAGAATAAATTCTATCGAACGCAAAGCCGTCGAACGCGGACTTAAGTTTGATACAGACACAATTAACTGGGACTTATTAGCCAGCGATGAAGAAAAAAACCTCGCGATCACCGCGTTCTTCTATCCACAAAGCCTCCAGCTTGCCGCTCAAAAAATGGATTGTTCAGTATTAATCGAATACCTCCTAGATCTAGCAAAAGCTTTCAATCGCTTTTATCGCGAATGTCCGGTAGTCGCTGCTGACAACAAAGAAT
>JAHOYW010000213.1 GCA_019038735.1 Victivallales bacterium
AAAAGGGACTATTGAGTAGAAAAATGGTGGGCGTAACGGGACTTGAACCCATGACCTCTACGATGTCAACGTAGCGCTCTAGCCAGCTGAGCTATACGCCCTTTTAAGTGAAACATTAGAATATCGCTTATTTTGAAAAATACAAATTTAAATTCTTAAAAATAAGCTTATTTGCAGGGTTTTACTGTTTTAAAAGAATTTTTAGCTATTTACTTTCTCTTTCTTTTAACTGATTTATTGAAAAATCAAGACTTATAGAAAATTGCATTCAAAAGCTTAGTAAAAGCACGGCTAGGGACAGCCGTGGCTACATTTAAAAATCAAGAAAGATGTAGCCGCCTCTGTCTCTAGAGGCGAATATTTTAGTAATTACTATCTGTTAGAATGTTAATCGGTATTGGAATAAATAAGCTTGCCTTTTCTCCAAACTTTGTGGATGCCCTTAGTTAACTGGTGCGGCTCAGAGAATGTCGCGCTATCTTTGAAGTTTTTAGGATCGAAAAGAACGAGATCAGCGGCAAAGCCTTTGCTTATCAGCCCTTTGGCGGCTAATCTGAATATTTGTGCCGGTAAAGACGTGAGGCGTTGAATTGCTTGTTCCAGTGAAAATCCGTTTTGGCAAAGAATATTGCAGAAACGTGCTGTTGACCCGAAACCGCGAGGGTGTGAACGCCCGATGGAATAATCCAATGGACGCGCGCTTTCGTCGCTGCCGCAGACTGTAAAATCCTGTTGCATGATGCGCAACATATTGCTTTCGCTCATGCCTTGAAAAGCCGCTAATGCTCCAGTCGCGTCAAAGCGGAGAATTTCGGCACATAATCTTGCCGGGTCGAGCTCCTTTGCCTTAGCGATAGACTCAAAAGTCTGACCGCAAAATTCTTCATAACCTTTGGCGCAAAGCAGACGAACCGCTTGCCAGCGTTCAGGAGGAAGTACACTTAAAGCTTTTTTAATTTTTTTGTAGTTGTCTTTATTCTGTAAAGTTTTTTCTAAACTGACATCATCCATGTCATCGTATGGTTCAGGCAAAATCACGCTAAGTTGAGTCATGGATTCGGTATAAGGATAACGATCAGCACTGAGTTCGATTCCCTGATCTTTAGCCGCCTGCAGGAGCGAAAACAATTCATCTATCTTATGCCAGTTAGCGGCTCCGGCGACTTTTAAATGGCTGATATGGAGCCGGTGCAAACCAGAGCGCAGGACTGAGTCAAATGTTTCTATAAGTGCTTCAGAAAGCTTGTTGCCCTCACTGCGCAGGTGAGTTGTATAAATTTTGTCATATTTCGCAACGGTCTTCAAAAACGCGGTCATTTCTTTAGAGTCCGCAAATTTTCCGGGCACATAAAGCAAACCGCTTGAAAAACCCTGCGCGCCCTGTTCAAAACATTGAGCTAATGAATTTTGTAATTCATTGCTTTCACTTGTGCTGAGTTTATGTTTTTCATATCCGCAAAGCGAAGCGCGTAAAGTATTGTGTCCGACTAGAGGGACGAGATCAACAGCCGGATTGCGCCGTTCCAATTCTGCCCGGTAAGTGTTTAGATCAGTCCACGAAATATCCACATTATAATTGCGGTATAATTCCTGCAGATGTTCGTGATTATATTTAGTAATAGGATAAAGCGACAAGCCGCAATTACCGATTATTTCAGTAGTGATTCCCTGAGAAACTTTACCCAGCGCTTCCGGTGCTGCCAGAATCGACATATCAGAATGCGAATGAGCATCAATAAAGCCCGGAGCCAGTGCCAAGCCGTCCGCGTCAAACACATAATCAGCCGGGATAACTAGACTTTCAGCAGTACAGAGTTCAATCATCCCATCAACACATACGACAGTTCCGGCAAAGGGTTTCCCCCCGCTACCGTCATAAATTAAAGCATTTTTAATTACAAGTTTCATAAGAATTTTATAATTGCTTTGACTACGCCGTCTTCATATTTATCGACTAGGTCAAAGGCTTCTTTTGTTTGCTCGAAATTAAAATAATGGGTCGTCATTATGTTTACATCAAAATCTTTGTTCGCAATCATATCCAGTGCTGATTGAACACATTTATTTTGACGGCGGACATTCTGGACGCAGATTTCTTTACGCCGCATATTATCCATGTCAAATTCCAAAGTATCAGTTTCTGGAATCCCGATCATCATTAATTTACCGCCGGGCTTGAGCATATCAAGAGCGTTTTGCACCGCTTCGGCTTGACCACAGCATTCGAAAACCACATCCAGCAAGGCAACTTCTTGCTCGACAATAGCTTTCGCGACATCTTGTTTTAAAGGATTTCCAGTCCATGCGGCTCCGGCTTTTTTCGCCAATTCGAGGCGATAATCAAGTTTATCTGTAACATAAATCTTTTCCGCCCCCTGCGCTATGGCTGGCAATAACACACTCAAGCCGATTGGACCACAGCCCAGAATACCGACTTTCGCGCCTTTCATAGGGACGGACATTTTAACAGCGTAAACTCCAATAGCTAAAGGTTCGGAAAGTGCGCCTTCTTCCAATGTTATCTTGTCTCCGAGTGGAAAACATGAGTCTTCTTTCATTACAATATATTCGCTCAAACAACCCTCGACCTGTCCGGGACAGCCGAGAAAAGTTAGATTTCTGCAAGTATGTTCGCGCCCGGTCATGCATTGATCGCAATGATGACAAGCTGTTGCCGGTTCAATTGCTATAGCATCGCCGATTTTGACGCGGGTAACGGCTGAACCAATTGCCTCAACAATCCCTGAGCCCTCGTGCCCGACAGTAAAGGGATATTCGACCACTTGTGAACCGATTTTGCCACGAGAATAATAATGAACATCTGAACCGCATACGCCGACATCGGTCATTCTAATAAGGACGTCATTATTCGTGATTATTTGTGGTTTTTCTACTTCCAGCATTTCCATTTTACGGATGCCGGTGAGTTGCATTGCTTTCATATTTCTTTTATCCTTAAAAGTCTTTTTAAAATACATTCGCACCGGGTCGTACCCGGACGCGGTCCAGAGGCGGCACGCTGGTCGTCCGTATCCAACGGACGAAACTTAAGCGGCATTTTGTCGCGCATTAGACCAAGTCCGATCTCGAAAAGCGAGGCTTTTAAAAATAAGCAAAGCGTCATTTTTAAAAGATGCGAGTGTTCGAGTTGTCAAAACTATCTATTCCATTCTCTAATATGCGTACATCTATCC
>JAHOYW010000326.1 GCA_019038735.1 Victivallales bacterium
CAATACAATAATATAACATAAACGGAGAACAAATATGGCTTCAATTGGAACAGCACTTAGCCCTACGGCAGTCAAGGTATTAATGTGCGGATCAGGTGAACTAGGGAAAGAAGTTGTTATTGAACTGCAACGTCTGGGAGTCGAAGTAATCGCTCTGGACAGTCGCGAAAATTCACCGGCAATGCAAGTCGCGCATCGTTCATACACTTTATCAATGCTTGACGGAGCTAAACTGCGTGAGATAATCGAAAAAGAACAACCCGACTATATTGTTCCTGAAATAGAATCCATTGCCACTGATACTTTAGCCGAGCTTGAAGCGGAAGGTTTCAATGTTATTCCGACCGCCAAGGCAACACGTTTAACGATGAATCGTGAAGGTATCCGCCGTTTAGCCGCCGAGGAATTGGGTTTATTAACTTCTCCTTACCGTTTTGCGGCAAGTAAAAAAGAGTTTTTGGATGCTGTAGAAGAAATCGGCATACCTTGTGTCGTTAAACCTATTATGAGTTCTTCCGGTCACGGTCAAAGCACCATCAAAACTGTTGAGGACATCGAAAATTCCTGGAATTATTCGCAGGAAGGCGGACGAGCCGGAGCGGGCAAAGTAATTGTTGAAGGATTTATTGATTTTGACTATGAAATAACGCTTTTAACGGTTCGTCATATTGGCGGAACATCTTTCTTAAAACCAATTGGTCATCGTCAAGTTGATGGCGATTACCGCGAATCATGGCAACCGCAGGCAATGACGGAAAAAGCTTTACTGGAAGCCGAGAATATGGCTAAAAAAGTTACTGCCGCATTGGGTGGACGCGGACTTTTCGGCGTTGAACTCTTTGTCAAAGGCGATCAGCTTATCTTTAGTGAGGTTTCGCCTCGTCCGCATGATACCGGTATGGTTACAATGATTTCTCAAGACCTTTCTGAATTCGCGCTGCACGCCAGAGCTATTTTGGGTCTGCCGATTCCCAACATCGCTTTTCACGGTCCATCCGCTTCACGCGCAGTAGTTGTCGAAGGCAAATCAAAGCAAGTTAAATTCAATAATCTGGAAAAAGTCTTGGAAGAAGCCAATACTTCAATGCGGATTTTTGGAAAAGCTGAAGTTGACGGACATCGTCGTATGGCAGTAATTCTAGCGCGCGACGAAAGCATTGAAGCCGCGACCGCTAAAGCGGAAAGAGCTTATCAAAAGTTGGGTATTGAGTTGTAGTAGCAAAAATTTTACTGGGGGGGGCGAGACTCTGTCGAGCCGCTTGTATTTCTCATATTCGGCTCGACAGAGTCTCGCCCTCCAATGTTTTGTTTAGAACGGAGTAAAATATATGGATGAAGAGTTAATAATAGATGAGCATGAGTTTTCCTGGTCTTTGAGCCGGGAAAGCTTATTTACTTTTTGTCCTCGTGCTTATTTTTATCATTATTATGCTTCTACTGGAGGTTTTGAACAATTTTCCGAGGTGGAACAGCTTTATCAGCTTAAGAAACTTCAACCTTTAGATTTATGGATTAATTCTATCTGCAGCGAATCTTTACGCGATTTTTTCTATGAAAATCCTGAAAACTTTAATATTCACAAAGTCGCCAGACGCTATTTCAATCAAGGTGCGCGTTCGATTTCTCTACGTGAATGGCGAGATGATCCGCAAAAACTTAATCTTTTTGAATGCTATTACGGTTTAATGGAAATCAACGAATTGATTGAACATGCTTCAAAACTTTTAGAAAAATCTATTGAAAACCTGATCGAAAGCGGCTTGCTTGATTACCTGCGGGAAATCCCATATTTAGATAGAAAAAATATTTTATTTCCAGTCCAGACAAACATAGGAAAAATCAAAGTATGGTGTTCTCCGGTACTTGTCTGGCAGGAAGACGGACTGCTTAAATTTCTTACTTTACATAGCGCTGCTTCCAATAAAATCAAAGCTGATTATACGGCAGGTCTGCACAAAATTTATGCTTTCAATGATTTGCGAATCAAGCCGGAGCGCGTCGTTACCTTGAATTTTGATCTTAAAAACGGAGAGACCAGCGCGCTTTCCGACGAGGGAATTAAGTCTGGCGGACTAATTGATTATGTCAAAGACAGCACAGAAAAAATGCTGTCATTACTGACCGACCACAAGAGCATAGTTGAAGACAATTTTTCCCAAAAGAGTGATAATTGCATGAAGTGTAAATTTCAAAAATATTGTAATTAGATTGCTTTAAGCTTTTTTTTAGTGTATCATATCTATATATGTTTTTAAACAGTTTGGAGTTTTATGATGAAAGAAAAATCAAAAAATGATAATTATGCCAGGCTTTCAATACAATTAGAAGAATTCAAAAAAGCCTTAGAGCAAAGCGAATTACAATACCAGAATTTGCTAAAAAATATCCCGGGAATCATCTATCTTTCTTCTTGTGATGAGCATTGGACTGTACATTACATGACCATGGAAATAGAAAAAATATCAGGTTATCCCGCCTCTGATTTCATAAATAATAATGTTCGCAGTTATGCCAGTATAATTCATCCTGATGATGTAGATCTTATTGATCAGGCTGTGCAAGAAAGCCTTTCCCAGAATAAAGCATACGAAATAGAATACCGGATTATCAGAAAAGACGGGGAAATTGTCTGGCTCTACGAGAAAGGGCAAAAGGTCTCCGACGCGGATGGTAAAATTTGGCTTAACGGAATAATTTTTGATATCAATAAACAAAAACAGACAGCTATAGCTCTAGACATAGCTACCGAGGAGTGGCGGGTTACTTTTGACGCTATACCGCACGCTATTTTACTCTTGAATCGCGAAGCTTGCATAATAAAATGCAATCGTGGCGCGGAAGAATTACTTGGCAAAAGCAAAAAAAAACTTATCGGACAGCGTTATTGCAATATGATTTACGGCAAGCACGAACTATCTAAACACGATCCTTATAAAAAAATGATAAAATCAGGACACAAGGAAACTTTTACCAGCACAGTTAGCGAAAAAAGCGTAGAAATCACCTTTTCTCCAATCATTAATCCCGAAGGAGAAATTTACGGTTCTGTCCTTCTGATTATCGAAAAATAGCAACTTGCGTCTTGCAACTGTTTACGGATTATTTCGTTAATATCATTTGAAAATCTCCTCGAATGACTTATGTTTTACTTTGCTATTTTTAATCTGAATCAACTATGGATTACTAC
>JAHOYW010000382.1 GCA_019038735.1 Victivallales bacterium
CGATCCTGATTCATAGAACTTTCATAGTCATAGGTCTGAAGAACTTTGTGAAAATCTTCGCCATCAGATATTAGAGCAACTTGTAGCCACCATTGTATTGATTCTTTAACGGAAAGTTCTACTTGTAGGGCAGACGCGTTTTTCCACGAGGCTTGAGGAGTCAATTTTTGTTTAATTTCAAACCAGTTTTGACTACCTTTATTATTAAGAGCGTCTTTCTTTTTAAACTCCAAGCTAATGACGGTCTCTTCTTTATCGCCAAATTTTATTTTGTCATCGAAGCTTAAGCTATGCTCGACATTCGCACCGGAACGTATTGTCCAAGACGGTTTTGACTCTTTTGTGAAATCTTCCAAAATTATTTTGTCCGTTCCTCCATTATTTCCCAGTAATGTTAAGCATACTAACTGCGAGAGAAAAAAAGCCCATAATGATTTACTCATAATACTTTCCTTTTTTTAGTTGTTAGTTTTTAGTTGTTTTGTTAGTTTATTGTTATTTAATTTATTGCTGCACCCATAGAACAGAGTAGTCATCCAAAGCCCACAAGTAACGAACCGGTTCAACATGACCATCAACAAAAAGTGCATTGCAAGCATTCTGATGCCGGTAATCAGCATGATTTGTGTCGGGAATATTACCAGTAACGAAGTCAAAAGCGATTCTATTAGAACTTTCACATTTTCCATCTATCATTATTGCTGCCTGTGACGGAGATTGTACTCGGTTACGTTTTTGCGGACCATGGTCAGGAGTACTTGCAAAGTCATGCCAGCCAAGTCGTTTCGGATACATATAATTGGTCTCAACCGTCCCGTCACTTAACTCAGTATTTTCCTGAGATATTTCTTCTTTCCCTGACTCGCAAACTAAGTTATTCAACTTGGCAATTCCTCCGATATAAGGACTTATCTCTTGATACCATTGATCATTCCAAGCCCGTCCTGCCCATGGTAAATCATCATCATAGTCATCTGTGTAAAGGTTAATAAGTATACCAAACTGTTTCAAGTTGCTGAGGCAACTGGTTTGATGAGCTTTTGCCCTCGCTTGATTCAATGCCGGAAGCAACATTCCTGCAAGAATTGCGATGATAGCTATCACAACGAGCAATTCAATAAGTGTGAAAAATTTCTTTTTCATGACCCGACTCCTTTTTTTGGTTAATATTATTATTATACAAAAATCTACAAGTTACTGTAGACACATTTTAGTGTTGATACCGCCATGCTCCTTTACATTTCTTTTATCGCTAATACAGAACCATAATCTTTAAAATATGTTGGAATACACATTGTAACTTTCAAATCTTCATTGTTTTTAAGCATATCACCCAGCAAATCAACAATCCTGACAGCGAGTTCTTTGATTTGAAAATATGCACGAGTTATCGGCGTATCAATCATTTTGTAAAAATCCATATCATCATAACCGACGATCCCGAAATCTTCTGGAATTGAATAAGCGTGCTTCTTCAAATAATTAAATAAATACAATGTCGCGTAACAGCTTGGTACGAAAAACACTGTCGGCAAATCAGTAGCATGAGTCTTGAAATATGCATCCAAAACTTCTTTCTTGAGTTTATCAGATTCTGTTTGACTAACATCTATATTTGTGAAAGTAATCAGGTCTATCCTGCTTTCTGCACGGCGATAATGCATTTCCGAAACAAAGCCGCCATAGCGTTCCCGAAAGCATTCTTCGGAAATATCGGTAAATACTGCTATATGGTCATGCTCACGTTCGGCAATATATTTTGCCGAAATCATTCCGCCTTCGAATTCATTCGGCTTAACTACGGGCATTCCACTGATATTAGAAAAGACTGACAATATTTTCAAATTCGGATAAGTCTTCTTAATCAACAACAAAAACTCTGCCTTCAGAGGAGTGAGTAGAATCAAACTGCCGCAATCGGCTAAATCAGCAATTCCCTTGCCGGAACTGGTATTTAAATCAATTGTATGCCCGGTCAGCCCCAGTGCCTTGATACGGTTAATGCAGAGGTAGAGTAACTGCATGTAGAAATTTATATTAAAGTCATCATGCAGTTTTTCCTCACAGCAATGAAGAGCTACATTGGTCAGACGCTTTTTGTGCAAAGTCCGTGATTTGCTTTGAAAATCATAGCCCATATCCTGTACTTTTGCAAGTATACGTTTGCGGGTCGTTGCTTTGACCGACAAATGTCCGTTCAGTGCTCGGGATATAGTTATCGGACTAACGTTTAGTTCCGCCGCGATACTCCTGATGTTAACTTTTTGTTTCACTTTCAATATAATCTTCCTTCATTTAAAACTCAAAACGCCAAAATGTCATCTTTTTGTTTTGTGTCATTATTTCTATGATACAACATCAATGATATTTTTGCAATAGCATATCAATTATTTTTACATAATTTTTTGCCACCCAAAATAATTTCTACCTCTATTTGCTTTTTGTCAGCGAAACAGGGGAGTAGATTTGAATCATGTTCTTCTCCGTCGATGAAAACCTTTGCAACCCCATTACAAACGTGTTCCGGATTACGGACGCTAATAATGTACAGCGTTTTGCGGTAACGGCGTCTAACGGTATATGATTCCCAAGCCGCAGGAATACAGGGGTCTATCAGGAGTCCATCTAAAGTTGGACGAATTCCTAGAATGTATTGCGTTGCGGCAAGATACATCCAGGTAGTCGTCCCAGAAAGCCATGACAGCAAAGCCTGTCCCTCTCGATCGTCAGGTGGCCCAATTATATGAGAGGAATAGGCATATGGTTCATTCAAATAACGTTCGATGCCGACATTTTCCGACAATACATTCGGCAGAGCATTCCGATAGTATTGAAATGCCTGATCACCATGCCCCAACATCGTTTCGGCAATAATTCCCCAAGCGAAGGCATGATTAAATATACCGGCGTTTTCACCGACTCCGGGACGGTTCGAGACAAGCGGATCTTCCGGCTCGGGAATGCCGGTGTAAGCTGGCCAAAGTAGTTGAAGACCATAAGGCGTAGCAAGATGTTCCTGAACACTGTCCATGCATGTTGTGCCACGTTCCTGTGACGCGACTCCTGAAATTACGCCCCATGCCTGAGTGTTCAGATAAATTTTACCTTCACGCCGTTTAGCACTGCCCAGTGGTATTCTCTGGCTAGGGTAAAGCAGTCGCCG
>JAHOYW010000149.1 GCA_019038735.1 Victivallales bacterium
TCGCACTTTGCGCAGGCTGAGCCTGAGCGTAGCGAAAGGCAGCAGTAGCTTGCTCCGCGACCGGTGCCGGTGCAGGCTGCACCTGGCACTACTTGAAAAATGTAAATAGGAGGATTATCATATGACTATTAATTCAAAATTAAGTCCGGCGGAATACGTTAAAACAGTGATTAAGCAGGATCAAATTGATAAATATCTTAACAACGGCAAAGATTTTATTGATGACGCGGCTATTTTTACGGAACTGGAGAAACAAAAAAATCCAGACAACATCAAGGTTCGTGATATTATAGATAAATCATTGAGTATGAATACGTTGTCGGCTGCCGAAACCGCGACTTTACTCAACGTTGACGACCCGGAAATGCTCGCGAAAATGGGCGAGGCAGGATTGAAGGCGAAAAAGTTTGTTTACGATAACCGCATAGTAACTTTCGCACCACTCTATATGAGCAATCTCTGTGTTAACGCCTGCTTGTATTGTGGATTCCGTAAAGAAAATGAGGATGAAGTCAGGCGTAAACTCAGTATGGATGAAGTCCGTCGTGAAACCGAAGTGCTGGCGGGTAAAATCGGACATAAACGTTTGATCGCGGTCTATGGTGAACACCCAAGTACCTCAACTGATTATATAGCTGAATCACTTGAAACCATTTATGGAGTTCAAGCCCAGACCAGACGTGGTGTCGGCGCAATCCGCAGAGTTAATGTGAATGCCGCGCCCTTGCCGATTGAAGATTTAAAAGTGCTGCATGAGGTAGGAATCGGAACTTTTCAGGTTTTTCAGGAAACTTACCATCATGATTTGTATTCACAAATCCACCCGGGAAATGCGGTCAAAAGCAATTACCGCTGGCGTTTATACAGCATGCACCGCGCGATGGAAGCAGGTGTTGATGATGTCGGCATTGGAGCTCTTTTCGGGCTCGGCGACTGGCGTTTTGAAGCTATGGGTCTTGTGGCTCATGCTCGCGAACTTGAAGCTAAATTCAATGTCGGACCGCATACCATTTCTTTTCCCAGAATCGAACCAGCCTGTAACGCGCCTTTAGCCGGCAGCCCGGACACGCGCGTATCAGATGCTAATTTTCTAAAACTGGTCAGCGTTCTGCGCCTGGCTGTACCTTATACTGGTATGATTATAACTGCCCGTGAAGGCAAAAGCATTCGCGATCAGTGTATTCCGCTGGGCTGTACTCAAGCCGATTGTTCTTCAAAAATTGGTATCGGAGCTTATGACGAAGCAGGAAGTAAACAGGACTCCAGTAAACAACAGTTTATGCTGGGCGATACCCGTAGTCTTGAAGAAATGATTAGAGATTTGGCGAAAGATGGAATTATCACCTCATTCTGTACCGCGGCTTACCGTTGCGGACGTACCGGCGGCTGTATTATGGACATGCTGAAAACCGGTAAAGAAGGAAAATTCTGCAAGGTGAACGCTGTATTGACTTTCCGGGAATGGCTGGAGGATTTCGCTTGTCCCGAAACCCTCGAAATCTGCCGTCCGGTATTGAATTCTGAAATAGAAAAAGTCCGCATGAGCTTAAAACCATCGTTCTACAAAGAATTTATGAATTATTATAATCGGATAGAATCCGGCGAACGCGATCTTTATTTCTAATATTCAGAGCAGGTCTTGACTGCCATTTCTACCCATTCCCAGAGCCGTTGCGGTTCTTCGCGCAAAGTACTGAGGTCTTTGGCGATGACTTCGACATGACAACCTCGAGATTTGTCTAGAGAAGAACGCAGTTCTTCTTCCGCTTCTTTCAAATTCCATGTCTCACGGGCAAATATCGCAGGGTTGGGTTTTATTGATACGACATAATCGTTTTGAACTTGCTCGCAAAGCTTTTCAATGTTAGTCCAAGGACTGCATGAAAGCTTGCGTATATTAGGCATGTTTTTCTTGACGATTTCAAATTTATCGTGTAGTGTTTCGCAACATCCGTAGTAGACTAAACCAAAATTTTCAGTCCAACGCTGTTCGTATTTCAAAGCAAATTCCTCGTGCATCTCCGGGCTGACCGAACCTAATATCTGAGCCATTGCGCCAGTCCACAAATTACGCATCTCGACCTGTTTCGGGTTATAGTCATTACCCGGCAGCTCCGAAGAACAACCTAATCCACCAGTGCCGACCCGGTAATTACCAATGTGAAAGGACAGTACATTCAATTCCCGCCACTGACGCAGGCGCGCCAGCGAAGCATTGGTCAGGCGATCCATTGCGGCGTGAATCATTTCCGGACGCATGACTAAATCCATCATGGCTTCCTGAACTCCAGTCCACTGCACAAGCGTATCCCAAGGGGCAAAAAACTGGGTTGTGATACCGGCTGGTTTGATTTCCAGTATATCGCCGAATGTTTCATTGAGTATTGTCAGATACTGTTCGTTTTTTTCTGTGTCCAAAGAAAGTATCGGGTCTTTGATTTTTTCAATATCGCTTTCTTCGGTGATTACCGGCTTGTAGCCATGTGAGGAAATATCACCTTGCGCTTGAACAATAGTATCTTCCTCGCAGTTAATACCGAAGCCGGAGTCATTAATGAATGTCTCAGCGTAAAACACCGGTTCGATAATCATATCAGCAGGCAGATGTTCCCACTGATAAATCTGCTCGCGCATCTGGTTTTCAGCCAGCCGTGCCAAAGGGTTTTCGCAACACAAAGTCAATTCGTCATTGACGTTCATCTCGTGCCAGCAGATTTCATTGACCCACACCAGCGGGCGTGTTTTTTTCAGACCATTGAGATTGCTCCAAAGTCCGATTTTTTCTTTATGCACCGGAAGTACGGCGATGGCGGAAACTTTCTCTGCCAACTTTCTTAAAATCACTTTGTCATTCTCTGAAATAATCATAATTTGTTCTTTCTTTTAAATTTATTATTTTTTGTTAAATACATAAAAAAGAGGTGCAGTGGCACCGCAATTCAATCCTTTGTAATCATCTTGTTTAAATTTTTTTATCCTATCTCTATCTCAACTGTTACGATTTTCTGTTGAGCAACCGAAACAGGGACTTCATTGTTGTTTGTCAGGATGATCTCACTCTGGCGATCTTCATTGAGATTAGTCAGCCATGCATTAGCCATCGGGGCAAAGAATCGCAATGAACCAGTTTGAATATCATCAGTCGGATTATATACCCTG
>JAHOYW010000265.1 GCA_019038735.1 Victivallales bacterium
GTCGTCAGGCGTGGGAATAATTAAAATATCCTTGATTCCAGCTGCCATTAAAGTTGTCAAGGGATAAAAAATCATTGGTTTATCGAAAACAGGCAATAACTGTTTTGAAATAACCTGAGTGCTCGGATAAAGTCGGGTACCGCTACCGCCTGCAAGGATAATTCCTTTTCTTCCATTCATAATGATTCATTTCCTATATGGTTTATACTGAAATCTACCACGGTCAAACATTTATTTATAGATCGGACCCAAGTTTTCGCAGGCACGATAATCGCTTCCTTCCTTGTTCATACCGAAACTTGCCCAGGCACTTGGACGGAAGATATCACCTTCATTAACATTGTGCATGCAGACCGGAATACGCAGCATTGAAGCCAGAGTAATTAAGTCAGCACCGATATGACCGTAACTGAACGCACCATGATTAGCACCCCAGTTAGACATTACGCTGTACACGTCTTTGAAAGCTCCTTCTCCAGTTAAGTTCGGAGCAAACCAGGTTGTCGGCCAACTCGGACTTGTGCGGAGATCAAGTTTGTCATGAACTTCCGGTGGTAATTCAAAAGTATATCCTTCAGCTATTTGCAGAACTGGTCCAAGTCCTTTTACCAGATTCACACGCGACATTGTGATTGGCATGCCTGTTTTAGTCAGGAAGCGTGAAGAAAAACCGCCACCACGGAAATATTCGTTAACCGCCGCGCACCATTCAGTAGCGTCTAGGCATTTGCCAACTTCTTCGGGAGTGATATCCCAGAATTGCTTCATGACTGCTTTGCCGTTGCAATCTTGTTGACCAGTTGCGTCCATAGTTGTTGAGCCGGAATTAATCAGATGAATGAGTCCGTTTTCTCCTGCGCCGCTTAAATCGTGTCCGGTAGTTCGTTTGACCGCGTCAGCACTCCAAAAAGTACGAACATCTGAAAAACCTTGAGATGTGCCGGTCAGTAAATGCCCGAAGAGCATAGCCACACCGTTAAGTGCATCGTTTTCAGTAGCGCAGACAAATGACTCGCGGATACCGTTCCAGTCGAAAGATGAATTTAGGATGACTTCCAGAAAATCGCCATTCGGCATGTGGTCGGTCCATTGGCGTTGTCCTTGGAAACCGGATGCGATAGCGTTGTGTCCGAGAGCTTCTTCACCAAAACCTAATTCAGCCAGCCGGGGATTGCCAATCATCAGGTCGCGAGCGATTAAAGTCATTTTTACGACATATTCCCAGACTGCGTCTTTCTCTGTAGCGGACATTTGCTGTTCAGAAGGATTGAAGTCTTCGCCTTCTTTGCAGTTTTCTCTGGTCCACGCTAAAGCGCGTTCGAATTCTTCAGGATCAAAAATATTTTCGTTGACGCGGCGGATGAATTCCACCATATCTACGGATTCGCAGCGCATGCCGAGGAATTCTTCAAAGAATGCGGGTTCAACCAGAGAACCGGCGATACCCATTGAGCAGCTTCCCATTGATAAATAGGATTTGCCGCGCATGGTAGACATAGCTATTCCGGCACGGGTGAAACGCAAAATCTTTTCTTGAACGTCTTCAGGTATTGTCGTGTCGTCGGCGTCTTGAACGTCGCGCCCGTAAATTCCAAATGCCGGCACGCCTTTTTGCGTATGCCCAGCCAGTACCGCCGCCAGATAAACTGCGCCCGGACGCTCTGTGCCATTGAAGCCCCAGACAGCTTTGGGGATAGTAGGATTCATATCCATGGTTTCAGCACCGTAACACCAGCATGGGCTCACAGTCAGGGATACACCAACGCCTTCGGCTTCGAATTTGTCAGCGCACATTGCCGCTTCGGCAACTCCGCCGATACAAGTGTCAGCGATAACGCATTCAACTGGCATGCCGTTAGAATGACGCAAAGTTGAGCTGATTAATTCAGCCGCTGATTTTGCCATTGCCATGGTTTGATCTTCAAGTGATTCACGAACACCTTGACGGCGACCATCGATTGTTGGACGGATTCCGACCTTAGGCAGTCTGCCCTGGAGGCGGTTGACGAATGGTGTAACTTGCATCTTGCTGGTATTAGCCATGATTTGATTCCTTGTTTTGAGCTTAAAAAAACTATATTGTGTATTATACACATAAAATCGTAAAAAACAATAGTTTAAAACAAAGATGTAAAAAAAAATATAATTAGTTTGCAAGGATCTAAGCTTTATGGTAGATTTTATAACAAATAAAAAATGGAAAGAATATATTTATGGAAAAGATAGTCAGAATTGGAAAAATTGAAAATCAGGATGATTTTCGAAGAGATGATATCAGAAAAATGTCTCCAGCCAGCCGCGTTAATATGATGTTGAAAATGCAGTACGATTTTTTTAAATGGAATACGAATCCTAAAATGGAAAGAATTGTAACTATAAAGAAGATGGATTGCAGATGAATATTTTAACAAAAGATTTTGAAGATTTTTTAACACTATTGCAAAAGCATAATGTTAAGTTTCTTATTTGCGGAGGTCATGCAGTTGGTTTTTATGGCTATCCTCGTTTAACAATGGATTTTGATCTACTTATTGAACCAAACGAGGAAAATGCTAAAAAAATAATAAATGTTTTAAATGAGTTTGGTTTTGGGAATGCCGGAATAACAGAGTCAGCGTTTTTAGAAGCGGGTACAGCCCTTACTTTAGGCGCGCAACCTAATCAAATTGATTTATTGACATCTGTAAGCGATGTGTCAACTCATGACATTTTTAAAAATGCGGTAAAGGGGAAGCTTGGAGATTTTAATCTTTTATATATTTCTAAAGATGATTTAATCAAATGTAAGAAAGCTGCAGGGCGTTTAAAGGATCTAGCTGACATTGAGGAACTGGAAAAAATATAATACTTAAAAATAATTTATTTTCTTTTTTGTATTTTTGAAAATCTTCGGCTTCTTCTGTCATCGCGTCTTTTTTGATTTGGAGCTTGCTGTCCGCCTCTGCGTTGTTTTTTGAGCACATTCATTTGCGGTCGGCGTTCCGCAAGTCCACGGTTTACTTGAATATCCTCGCCATCGGAGTTTTTGCCGCAATAATACATTGCCGCGCCCATGGTCATTGGCAGAGGAATATAATCCTGAACTTGTTGGGGACTCCAGTTGTGGTGATTCAAAAATTCATCTACCGCATTCATC
>JAHOYW010000184.1 GCA_019038735.1 Victivallales bacterium
GTTCGCGTTTCATCTTCCAGGATTGTTTGACTCCCTCGCTCAAATGAAAGATGGTATTTCGCCCGAATCGCTGATTGATATTGTCGATAGCGGCGTATAACTCTTCGCTGTGTTTGGATATGAGTGCATCGAATAAGTCCAACTGGGCACCTGTCTGTAAAACCAAAACGTAAAATAGTGATATAGCAAAGTGCTTTTGCGGTGATTTTAGTCGTTTCCTTGCTTGATTTATAGAATTATTATAATATCTTAATTACATGGGGTGTTGCGGTAATACCGAATTTGTGAATAACAAAAAGCTTAAGGATTGATATGGCAAAGGGAAATAATAATCAAAAAGGTTTTGAAGAAGTTCTTTGGGACTCGGCTAATAAACTGCGCGGTAGCGTGGAGTCTTCGGAATATAAGCATGTGGTCCTTAGTCTGATCTTTTTGAAGTTTGCCAGTGACAAGTTCGAGGAACGGCGACAGGAACTCATTGACGAGGGTAAACAGGATTATCTGGACATGGTCGAGTTCTATTCCATGAAGAATGTATTCTACCTGCCGGAAGTATCCCGCTGGAGCTACATCAAACAGCACAGCAAACAAAGCGACATTGCCATAAAGATTGACACCGCGCTCTTTACCGTTGAGAAAAACAACAAAGCTTTGAAAGGCGCGCTTCCGGATAATTACTTTTCACGGCTCGGGCTGGATACCAATAAGCTGTCGTCCCTGATCGATGCAATCAACAAAATCGACACTGTCGCGGACAAAGAAGAAGACGTCGTCGGCAGAGTTTATGAATACTTTCTCGGCAAGTTCGCTGCGAGCGAAGGCAAGAAGGGCGGCGAATTCTATACGCCCAGCTGTATCGTTAACCTGATCGCTGAAATGATCGAGCCGTTCAAAGGCAAGATATACGACCCATGCTGTGGTTCAGGCGGTATGTTCGTGCAGTCCATGAAGTTTGTCACCAGCCACCACGGCAACAAAAAAGACATTTCAATTTACGGTCAGGAATACACCGGCACCACTTATAAACTGGCAAAGATGAATCTGGCTATCCGCAGCATCGCCGGAAACCTCGGAGAAATACCAGCCGATACATTATTGAATGACCAGCATAAAGACCTGAAGGCCGACTACATTATGGCCAATCCACCATTCAACCAGAAAGACTGGCGGGGGTCTGATCAATTGACCGACGACCCGCGCTGGGCCGGTTACGAAGTCCCTCCTACCGGCAATGCCAACTATGCCTGGATTCTGCACATGGTTTCCAAGCTCTCGGTAAATGGTGTCGCTGGTTTCGTATTGGCTAACGGCTCCATGTCCACCAGTACCAACAGCGAGGGCGAGATCCGCAAAAAGATTATTGAGAATGATTTAGTCGATTGCATGATAGCTTTACCGGGTCAACTCTTTTATACTACACAAATCCCGGTTTGCCTGTGGTTCCTGTCCAAAAACAAAGAAGCTGACAGCGTCAGGGGCTACCGCAAGCGTAAAGGCGAAACCCTCTTCATCGATGCCCGCAATATGGGAACTATGGTTGACCGTGTACATAAGGAATTGTTACAGGACGACATTATAAAAATAGCCAAAACATATCACGCATGGCGCGGCGAAGCCAAAGACGGCGAATATGAAGACACTCCCGGCTTCTGCAAGTCTTCCACACTGGAAGAAATCAAATCGCATCATTATGTCCTGACTCCGGGGCGTTATGTTGGAGCGGCTGCCATAGAAGACGACGGCATACCATTTGAAGACAAAATGACTGAGCTTTCAACTACGCTATACGAACAAATGAACGAATCGGTAAAGCTTGACTCCGTAATCCGTAAGAACCTTGAACACTTAGGATTTGGAGAATAAGGCCATGGCAAAGATTAATGTATTAGATAAGGAAATTCGACTTTACAATATTCATGAAGATGATTTTATTTCGCTGACTGACATTGCCAAGCATAAAAATCCTAACGCTCCAGCGGATATTGTCAAAAACTGGCTGAGAAACAAAAACACCATTGAATTACTTGGTTTATGGGAAAAGCTGTATAATCAGGATTTTAAACTGGTCGAATTCGACCAGTTTAAAAATGAAGCGGGTTTTAATCACTTTGTACTGTCCCCCAAGCAATGGATTGAGTCTACTGGAGCTATTGGTCTGATTTCCAAATCGGGTCGTTATGGCGGAACTTATGCTCATAAGGATATCGCCTTTGAATTCGCCTCATGGGTTTCTGTTGAGTTCAAACTTTATCTTATTAAAGAATTCCAGCGTCTTAAAGAAGATGAACGCAAAACTCTGGGATGGGATATTCGACGCAATCTGGCTAAAATTAATTACCGCATTCATACTGACGCAATACAGCAACACTTGATTCCGCCGACATTAGACAAAAAACAGATGTCTATGGTCTATGCCAGCGAAGCGGATGTCTTAAATTTAGCACTATTCGGAATGACTTCCGCACAGTGGCAGAATATGAATCCTGATAAAAAAGGAAACATGCGAGACGATGCCAATGTGACGCAGCTTGTCTGTCTCTCAAATCTCGAAAATCTCAATGCTGTTTTTATCGCCGAAGGTCTGTCTCAATCCGAACGTTTAAGCCGATTAAACAGGATTGCTATTCATCAAATGACTTTGCTGACTACTGATGAAAGAATGAAATTAACGGGTGGAGAAAATGAAAGTTTGTGATTTAATAAAATTGTTAGAAGATCAGCCTGTTGATATGGAAGTTGTTGTTGAAAGCTATGAAGAAGGGGTTGACCCTGTAACTGAACTCAAAGCAATATCTGTTTCTGATAAAGAAAATAGAGAATGGTACGAGGGAATTTACGAAGAAAACACACAGTCTAAGCATAATGTTCTGTTGATTAAGTCCAAATACAACCGTACTGAAGCGGAGACCGACCAAGTTGGCGATCAAGTCAGCGACCAAGTCGAAAGAGGTAAAAGTTGAGCCAATACAAACCGCCATATACAGTAAGTTCTAAAATAGTTTCGCTTGTTGCTGAGATTTGCGAAGTTTTGGGACGTATGTCGGCTTTGGAAAGTCCTCAGGAATTGCGTTTGCGTCGGATTAACCGCATAAAAACTGTTC
>JAHOYW010000283.1 GCA_019038735.1 Victivallales bacterium
AGCCTATGCTAGACAAGGAGAATCTTCTAAAGCAATTAAGAATTACAAGAAAGCAATTGAAATAAAACCTGACCATATAAATGCTTATACAAATTTGATAGAAATATTAATTATAACAGGGGACTGTATTGAAGCTAACAACTATTTAGAACAGGTTAAAAAGATAAAAAAATCTGTTCAAGATACATCTGTTTTTAGTATGTTGAATACCATTTTTGTCTTAGCAAAAGGGGAAGATGCAAAAGTTGAATTAGAACAATTTAAGGAAGTTTTAGAAGGTGATGTTAGTTTAAGTTGGAGTTTTGATGAATTAGATGAGTGGCTTGAATCTCCTGAACTTAAATTGAGAGATGATATAAAAAAGAAGATTGAAGAAGATGTGATTGCTCCTTTTAAAGCGCGTCAGGCTGAATTGAAAGATAAATAAATATATTGAGCCTCGTTTGTAGTTCCGCCTTTAGGCGGCGCTTTCTTGCACCTTTAGGTGCTTTTAAATAAGGATGGTCGCTAAAGCTTCCCGATACACCGCCTAAAGGCGGAACTACAAACATGATTGCATTTTTGATTGTATAAACTCAAAAAGGTAGTATTTTATTATTTGAATTTAAATAAAATATGGGAGTCGATATGAAAAAGTTTTTAATTATGTTTTTGTGCTTTAGCGCGGTGTTTTGTTTTGCACAGGCGGATCTTGATAAGAAAGAAAAAGAATTGCTTAAGCAGGAAAAGAAGATTGCTAAAGAAATGTTTGATATGCGGATGAAATTGCTGCAGAAAGATAAGCATTTGAAGAAAATACATGCGAAAATTATGGAACTGCATCAGGAACTCGCATTGATGCTCGATAGAAAAAAAGAAATGCGTACTCTTGCTCTTAAACTTAAAAAAGTGCAAAAATCTCTGGAAGTAGTTAGAGAACAGAAGGGCGAGCAAGAGGAAGATGAAGAAGAGGGAGAAGAGAGCGAAGAGTAAAATACTTTAGGGTGCGCTCTCGCGCGAAAGACTTAGCCGTGGAGCACTCGAACGCTCGCATCTTTTGAAAATTCGCTTCGCCTTTATTTTCAAAAGCCTCGGTTGCCTTTCGCTCCACTCAGGCTCAGCCTACGCAGAGTGTCGAGATAAGTATTGGCTTTCGCTTCGCTCAGCCTCATTGCAAGCAAAGTGGTCTAATGCGCGACTGCGTCGCTTAAATTTCGCTCGTTGGATACGAGCGACCAGCGCTTTCCGCCGCTGGATCACGGACCGGAGGTCAATCCGGTTTTTTTATTTTTTTCATAAAACTTTTGACACTAGCCTCAGTATCATTGCCGTTATGCTTCGCAAAGTTGACCACGACCGGGTACGACCCGGTGCGGTAATCAGTTTTTTGAGTTTAAAAACTTAACCCTTAACCCTTAAAACTTAAAACTCTCGTGCGAAATCTTGTATTTCGCACGAGTCTTTTAAACTACTACACAGCGATAACATTCAATTTGTCCGTCCAGATCCCGGCAGACCTTAATATCTTTAAGGTCATAAGTCTGTTCCGAATGAATTAGCTGACTGCCCGGTTCAGGCTCCTTAGCACAGCGCAGCAAAAAGATTTTGCCGTTTTTAACACTGCCGTAACGATTGATGTCCCGCCGGCTAAAGTCAGTTATCAAGGCATAAGCTTGATAATCTGTATAGCCGGCTTGCCCGTCGCTGAACACTCCATCTGAAATTCTTAGAATTACTGATTCCTGCAAACGATCTTCAAACATGCTTGCTCCTTAGTCTATATTGTTTTCGATTTCGGCTAGAATCATTTTGCGTGATTCCGGTGTTATTTTTTTGATTTTTTCTAGAACACTGACTGCGGTACGAGAAATTTCACGACGATATTCACTGCCGACGGCAAGCTTGTTTAAATTCAATAATGTATCGATGGATTCTTTGAGATTGACAACTGCGAATTCCCGGTTATACATGATTTCCGGTACTTTGATGCTCGTGTCCCATAAATTCATTAAATTCCAGCATTTGAGCTCAACCTGTTCGAGAATATCTACTCGTGAAATGAGGAACTGTTTGACATTTTGATGATCCCAGGCTTTTGATTCTGCCGTTTGTGAACTCGGCGACTCGCGCTGAATCGCCATTCCGACAATATCAAACATCTCTTTTTTGAGATTGATGTTTTCTTCTCTAATGTGCTTAGTCTCGGTGCCTGACGGAGAAATGTAACGGCTGATACCTTTTTCTTCGGCACCTTCCCAGATAGCGGCTGAACGCGCTAATATATGGCTGAATTTAGGAGAGCTATCGTCAGCTTCTTCACTTTGAACATTAGCTTGGCGGGCACTGCGGACGAAATTTTCAGAAATAATCAGCAGACCGAACATCTGTTTGACTATATTCATCTGGGCTTCTGACTCATTATTCAAAATCGCGTCTGAGATTCGTACAATATCTTCGTACCAGTGATTCGCGTCCATGCCGAAGCCATCGGCTTCCACCGCGTGAACCAAAGGTACAGCACCGAGATTATGACTGCCGTGTTCACGCATGATGATTTTACCGGAGCTTGCGTCTTTTTCAAAAAGAGTCCATTCATTCCGTGTCCACAATCTGCGGCATTGCCTGTAAAGTGGTACTTCAAATGGATTATTGCTGTTGTAAGTGTTTTCCTCTATCAAAGCCCATTCCAGACGCCCGTCGCTGCCGTAAGCCCAATCGACTACTGATAATGGAGAGACCGCGATGGCATAAGGACGCAGACGTTCGCGTTCTTTGCGTTCCGGGTCGATATCGCCTTCAAAACGAGGCATTTCAATCAGCATCCACGCGGAACCATAGACGTTGAGTAAAGTTGAGAATTGGCGCATGACTTCGCTTGTCCGCAGTCCGCCGCGCGAAAAATCCTCGATCATGGCGGGATCGGCATTATTCCGCTGCGGATCGTTGGAGAGTACATAATGAGTTATCAAACGAGCGACTTTGCGTGGGTAATTGAAGTAGTATGCTCTCTGTCGGCGTTCGAGAAATTCTAAATCAATTTCCGAAACGTGCTTGATTAAAGCTTGTTCAATGTAAGATGCTCCGCCTGAATACGCCTGAGAGCTGCGCTGC
>JAHOYW010000324.1 GCA_019038735.1 Victivallales bacterium
ATTCTATCTATATATAAAATAGGGTCGTGCGAAATACAAGATTTCGCACGAGTCTTTATATATAAAAACATCAGGAGAATTACATACTAGTTATGAATCAAGACGATAATAAAAAAGCAGAAGAACAGGCTCCGCCGCAGACACCGCAAAACGAATCACCCAAGGCGAATGAAGAAAAGAATGCCGTAGTTCAACGGCGTCCTCCTTCCAAGGCTGTTTTTGTATGGTTGATAATTTTCGCGCTTATTGGACTTTTCTTTGTCTTGAAATCTTTACAGAACCCTAAAACGCTCAATTGTGACCAGTCAACCTTTGAAAAAATGCTTGTCTGGGGATATGTGAAAAGTGCTAAAATAAGTTCTGAAACAGATCGCCTTATGGCGGTTGAGGGTAAATATTCTTTTGAGCAAAGTCCTTCTATAAAAACTGTAAATGGCAAAAAAATAAGTGCAGGAGAGTTAAAGCGAGAAGGCGAAAGGCGTTTTGCTGAGATAAAAAAGAAGCATAAAAAAATAAATATCAGTGGTAAATATAAGACTCGAGTACTTTTTTCCGAACGTTTGGACGCACTGCTTAAAACTACTGCTGTCGATGTCAAGCCGAAAGATAACTGGTGGACGCTGCTTGTCGGTATTATCCCGATTGTAATAATTGTCGGAGTGATTTATTTCTTGTTTTCCAGACAGATAAAAGGTGCCGGACGTGGTGCTATGCAGTTTGGCAAAAGCCGGGCGCGCATGATTCTGCCGACTGATTTAAATATAACATTTGATGACATTGCCGGAGCTGACGAAGCAAAAGAGGAAACCAAAGAAATTATTGATTTTCTTGCAGACCCGCTCAAATTCCAAATGCTTGGCGGTAGAGTGCCAAAAGGCTTCCTGCTGACAGGACCTCCGGGAACCGGGAAGACATTGCTTGCGAAAGCAGTTGCCTGTGAAGCTAAAGTTCCGTTCTTTTCGATTAGCGGATCTGATTTTGTGGAAATGTTTGTCGGGGTCGGCGCCAGTCGGGTACGCGATATGTTTGAACAGGCCCGTAAAAACTTGCCTTGCCTGATTTTTGTAGATGAAATCGATGCTGTCGGACGTTCTCGTTTCTCGGGAATGGGCGGCGGGCACGATGAACGCGAACAAACTTTGAATGCAATGCTGGTTGAAATGGATGGACTTGAGTCCAGCCCCGGCGTTATTGTTCTCGCCGCGACCAATCGCCCTGATGTACTTGATCCGGCATTATTACGCCCTGGGCGTTTTGACCGTCAAATTGTTCTTGATTTACCGGATATTGTTGGGCGTCACCATATTCTTGAGGTTCATAGCAAGAATATCCGGCTTGGCGAAAATATAAATATTGATACTATTGCCAAAACAACTCCCGGTTTTAGTGGAGCTGATTTAGCTAATTTATGTAATGAAGCTGCTTTATTGGCTGCCCGCACCAATTCTGAAACAATCAGTCAGGCGGACATGGAAGAAGCTCGCGATAAAGTTCGCTGGGGGCGTGAACGCCGCAGTCGCCGTATCACAGATCGTGAACGTAAATTAACCGCTTATCACGAAGCTGGTCATACTCTTGTCGTAATGCATTCAGAATTTGCTACTCCTGTACATAAGGTAACAATTATTCCGCGTGGACAGGCGTATCTTGGCGCGACTATGACTTTACCGGAAGAGGATACATATACTCAAAGTAAAAAAGAACTAATTGACGAATTAGCCGTTTTGATGGGCGGACGTGCTGCGGAAGATTTAATATTCCAGGATGTTACAACTGGAGCGTCCAGTGATATTGAACGCGCTTCGCACCTTGCTAGAATGATGGTTTGCCGTTTTGGTATGAACAATGTGATTGGTCCGGTTCAATATGGTGAAACACATAATCAAGTCCATGTTCGTACAGACAGTATTCCACAGGATTCATACGGTCCTGAAGTCGCTAATCTTATTGATATTGAAGTTAAGAAGACTATTGATGCCGCCAATAATAAGGCTCGTAAAATATTGAAAGAACATGATGATCAACTTGAAGCAATTGCTCAAGCGCTCCTTGAAAAAGAAACCTTGACGGTCGCGGAAGTTCGTGAAATACTCAATATGCCTCCTTTGGAAGAAACGAAGCCAGCTGTCAAGCCAGCTAAAAAATCCAAAGTTAAAAGCAAAGCTGAAACTGAAGAAGATGAGCATCCTGATATTATTCAGAGAGGCGACATGCTTGAGTCGCAGGTGAATATCACTATAAAAACTCCAAAGAAAAAGCAAGAAGAGGACAACGAAGAAGCTTCATGACTTCTGATGAACTCAGTTTGATTATATCTGAGAACACAGGTGGCTGTTCCCTGAAATGCTGGATTCAGCCACGCTCTTCCCGTAACGCAGTTGTCGGCGTGCACGGTGATGCGATCAAAATAGCTTTGACCGCTCCGCCGATTGACGGTAAAGCTAACAAGGAACTGCTCAAGTTTCTAGCTAAATATTTCAAACTATCCAAAAGCGATCTACATCTTGTTTCAGGTGAAAGTTTACGCGCTAAAATTATTCGTATAAACGGATTAAATAAAGAGGCAGTAATCAAAGAACTCTGTTCAGAATAAATTGGTCTAAGTGGTAATACCGACTAAAGGTTAGTAAACACCTAGTCGATTAGCTGGCAAATTTTCACTTGGAGGGCGAGACTCTGTCGAGCCGAATATTAGCTATACTTGCGGCTCGACAGAGTCTCGCCCTCCATAAAAATCACATCGGAGATACTATCTCTTAGATTGCAATTTACTTGCCGTATTTGTGCATGATGCGTGCTTTTTCGTAGTAATTCCATCCCCATCCGTCGAGTTTGCCATTCTTGAAGATCAAAGGCAAGCATTCGTCTTCTGTTGTATAACCGTCATTCCATTCGGTATGCGTATAATAGAACCAGACATTAGGACCTGAATACTTCTGATTTTTGACAGGTTCACCCATTATTTTCAAAACCTGCGCTTTGCTCATGTTGCGCCTGAGTTTTTTAGAGTTTTCAAGGTTCCTCATTTGCTCTTGATAAGCACAAGCACTGGTCAAAAGAATCATTCCTGCAACAACAAGGCAAAAT
>JAHOYW010000297.1 GCA_019038735.1 Victivallales bacterium
TCGCGTCAGCAGTGTCGAAAAAGAAGGAGCCGCAATACTAAAATCCCTCGGCAAAGACAAAGCTTTTATTTTTGGCTTAAGTGAAGAAGGAAAAGAGTTTACGTCAAGTGAATTTTCCCGTAAATTATCCGCCATTGACCAGAAAATGATATTTATTATTGGTGGTCCATTTGGTTTAGCTCCGGAAGTCAAGCAGCGTGTTGACTGTTTATTTTCTCTGTCACAAATGACCTTTACGCATGAGATGGCAAGATTGTTTTTATTGGAGCAGATCTATCGCGCAATCGACATTGCCCGCGGTGGAAAATATCATAATGCTTAAGAAATATTGAATGTCCACTTTGCGAAGCAGTGAGCGTATTCGGTAGCCGGATCTTTTTTGGAGGGTCGAGACTCCGTCGAGCCGAACACTAGCGACACTTGTGGCTCGACGGAGTCTCGCCCTCCATAAAATCACTATATCGGATATTCGATATTTATGAAAGCATTTTTTTTGCTGATTTACTACCGGGGGTCAGTCTAGATATTGGAAAAATTTTCATTTTGAGTGCTGCTTCGCAGAACCAGTATGAACCAAAGAGATTATGATGAACAAAATAATTATTGGCGATACATTCTCCTAGGCACATTGTTTTCATCACACAGTCACCACATACTCCTTCAAGTTTTTCTGGAAGTCCATTGCGGATCTCATCTAATAAATTATTGTTATTCCAAATATCCGCGAGTTTGTCCTTTTTGACATCTCCAAATATCATTTCAGGGACGTTTTCACCAATCCCGCAAAGAGCGTATTTACCTGAACCTAATACTCCTATTATGCCGAAAATGCCACAGCAACCTGTATCATTTTTATCAAAAATCGCAGATAAGCTCTTGAACGCGAAAGGATGAGAATAATGTAAGCGAATTTTACTTTTTGGCTGAAGTTCTTCAGTTATTTTTCTGCCAATCTCGATAAAATCTTTGACATTCAACACTTCATTCTGTTCTGACATTTGTTCTCCGCGATCCATTAGAGGAGACACTAAATTAAATTTGACAGATTCCGCACCGAGCTTTTCAGCCAGTTCTACCAGCTCTTCAATTTGATCTCTATTGCGTTTGACTAAAGACATTATTAACTGTGGATGGATGCCGACTTCAACAAGATTGCGTATGCCTTCCAACGCTCTATCGTAGGCATCATCGACTCCTCTTACCCAGTTATGGGTTTCTGCTTTCGCTCCATCCAGACTGATTGAAACGAATGAATTACTGCATCGTTTAATAGCAGTAGCAATTTCAGGGCTGCACGCAAGTCCGTTAGTCTCAATAATCAGGCGTAAATCAGTTTTTTCAATATATGCCAGAATTTCTATTATGTCGGGATGAATCAAGGGTTCACCGCCAGTAAGTTTAACGGAAGTTAAACCGAGTTTCAGTCCTTGTTCTATGACTTTTTTAAATTCCGGCAAGGCTATATAGGGCCATTTACCTTTTCCGCCAGCTTCATATTTTGGCGTGATCCAACAATGACGGCATTTACAGTTGCAGCCTTCGGTCAGGTAGAAATAAATACTATTCAGGCTGGGTATGTCTTTTTCCAAGTCTGAAGTATTGATTTCTGTTTTTTGTTTTTTTGTCATCTAAATCTCTTGTATTTCAGGCGGCAGTACGCCGCCTTGTTTTAAAAATTCCCGATAACAGGAATCAATAGTTAAATTTGGAACGCTGGTACTTCCGAACATAGTGTATGCGGCAGCGGGACAACCGCCGCGACAAAACTCCATGTATTTGCAGTCCCGGCATGAATCAAATTCAGAAAGTTTAATATCTACTCTTTTTCGCATCTCATTCAGAACAGGGCTGTTTAGCCAAGTGTCACGCAGTCCATCATGATTAATGCGTCCAAGTTCCATTTGCGACAATTGACTGCATGGAACCATTATTCCATCAGCGCGGACAGCCATGCTCTTCCAAATACATCCACAGCTTCCGAGAAAGCCGCAACGGGCTTCCTGCATGGCGATTTCATCGCCATTGATGGATTTTTCTATATTCCGCCAGGTTTTCGTGCATGCCTGAGGTCCGGCTTGAGCATCAATTTGATTAGGATATTTTTTTTGTACTTCTTGAATTATCACCATCGCTTCGCTGAATTCACTTGCGTTCATTGCCATTGAGTCGTTATTTTCACGGCAAAGTCCAAAATAACACACGCTGTTGGTGCTAAAAGCAGGTAATTTCAAATCTTCCAGTAATAATTTAGCGGTTTTCGGGAAACTTTGGTAATTATATTTGTTTAAAGTAACTCTTACAGTTGCGTCCAGTTGGTTTTTTGTCAGGTTTTGTAATCCGTTCAATGCTTTTTTGAATGCCCCCTTGCCTCTGAACTTATCATGTGAAGCCGCGTCCGGTCCGTCAATGGAAACTTGTACGCTATCACAGCGTCTGGTGTTTTTAAGGAATTTAGCTAGATCGTTATCAATTAATCCGCCATTACTAAGTACGGAAAAACGCATCTTGTTCTTAACTATTTCCTCTATTATCCGGCGAATATCCTTACGGAAAAAAGGTTCTCCACCAGCTAAGCAGATTCTCATTATGCCGATTGAGTTACATTCACTGAAAAACTTACTCCATTCGTCAAATGATAAATCCTTATCCACGTCGCCATCGCTGGAAAAGTGCGAGCAGTACGAACAACGCAGGTTACAGTGTGTTGTAATATCAATATCCAATGAATGTGGGGCGTAATAAGGTCGTTGATCCATAAAGCTTCCTTTAGATAGATATAAATCCAGCGTCTTCAAGTTCTTTTATAAATTTATCCAAATGTTCAGGCGCGTCCGCGGGAACATCTTCGCATTCTTTTTTCAATATTTCAATTAAATCTGCTTTATCATTTGAACCATTCAGATTTTTCCAATAGCATACCGCGACCGGGTCTAAGGCTACAGCATTACCAGTCTCCGGGTCAAACAGTACTGCCCAGTCATCAAATTCTTCCCGAAACACAATATCCGGATTACACAATGGATTACAGTTCATAAATTATCCTTTATATTTTATAATAACAAAAAAGTA
>JAHOYW010000263.1 GCA_019038735.1 Victivallales bacterium
CATCATTCCGCCACATGTATGTGTCAACGCTAATCTCGTTTGTCCGTAATTCGCTGAACTAATTTGTCCATGAATTTTCCTCTGTATCTTCTTCTTTTGGCGTGTAAACGCCTTTTTTTTTGCTTTTTCTTCAAAAAACTCAAAAAAACTCTGAAAATAATCATGTGTTACGTGATTTCGGTCGAGGTAAAAACGGTATTCAAAATGAAATGTTACGTGATATCGTTTTGTTCCAAACACATTGCCTTCAAGGACTTATTGTTAATTTAAGCGGCGCGTTACGTGATGACATTGGTAGTTTAATGAACAGCTATTATGATAGAGGAAAGGCTCTATTTCCGGAGCTTGAAAACCAATTTTATCAAGGATATTTTTCTTATGATCCAAAAGAAAATGATCGATCCGGCACGCCGCAGGCGTCTGCCGGAAGGGTTCGGGTGGGTAGATCACCGCCTCGTGCGTGAAAATCTTATCGAAAACTTTAGTGCCGAATCATTGGCGCTGTATTTGTTCCTGCTCTCGGTTGGGGATGGCAACGGCGTTTCATGGTATTCCGACGCCTCAATCTGCAAACGTTTGAAGGGTCTGGATTTAACGGTATTTTCGCTGAAAACTTTGCGGAATGAGTTAATCTCAGGCGAACTGATTGCCTATCGGAAACCGTATTATCAGGTATTGGAGTTACCGCGCCCGCAACTGGCGGATAATTTTCGCCGGGTTCTAAAGTCTGCGATGAACGGTAATGCGTCGGTCGATTCCGCTACAGAGAAGTGTGACGCACTGCCAATTTCAGCGATAATCAAGGCTGTTGCTGGAGGTGTCCAATGACAAGATACAGCAGGCATTTACAGATTCATCAGCTCACGGAGAATGAAAAGCTCTCGGCAAAACAGATTGCCGCCCGTCTGAAAATCAGTATTAAAACCGTGGCGCGGCATTTGAAGATAGAGCGTTATTCGCCGCCGAAAGCGCACCGTGTTTCCCGCAAAATAGATCCTTATAAAGAACAAATCAAGCACTTGCTTGAGCGTTATGATTATACTGCAGTACAGATATTCCGTATGCTCAAAGACGAAGGTTATCCTGGTTGCGAAAGCGTGTTGCGGGATTATGTTTCGCAGGTACGACCGCGACGGCAGACACCATATTTGACCTTGAACTTTGAACCCGGCAGTTCCGCGCAGGTTGATTTCGCCGAATGCGGCCTGATCAATGTCGGCGAAACCCGGCGCAAACTATATGCTTTTGTGATGACTTTGTGCCACAGCCGGATGGTGTTTGTCAAGTTTATCATGCGCCAGAATATGGAACATTTTCTGCAATGTCACCGCGAGGCGTTCGAGTATTTTCATGGGATAACTTGTGAAGTTATGGTCGATAACTGCAAGGTGGCAGTGAAAAGTTCATCTTCTTTTGGAACGCCGTTGATCAATGAACGCTACGCCGATTGCGCGGCACATTACGGCTTCAAGGTCATGCCTTGCGGTGTCAGAAAACCCAACGAAAAAGGCCAAGTTGAGCGGAGCGTTTCCTATCTCAGGAAGAGTTTTCTAAATGGTTTGGAACGCGATAATCTTAGCCTTACGGCATTGAACCACGGCGTCAGGCAATGGATGGAAAACGTTGCCAACGTCCGGCATCACCGCGGCCTGGGTAAATCGCCAGCGGAAGTTTTTGAAATTGAAAAAGCTGCTCTGCAGCCGTTGCCGCTGTTTCCTTACGATTGCGGCGTAATCGTTAATTCCCGCGCCAATAAGCAATACCGGGTAGTATTCGAATCCAATAAATATTCCGTGCCGCCGGAGTTTGCCGGAAAACGTGTTGAACTCGGTGTCTACCCTGAAACACTCGCGATTCGCTGTGAAGGAAAGTTGGTTGTCGAACATGCCAGAAGTTACGAGCACAATCGTGATTACGGCTTAGCCGAGCACGACAAAGTCCTGATCGAACACCGCCGCAAGGCAAAACAAGGCATCATAATGAAACAGTTTATGGAGCTGGGGCCGGTTGCCGATACATATTATCAGGGAATACAGACAAGACGGCTTAATCCCGCAACCCATATAAAGAAAATCATGGCGCTTTTGAGCGTATATGGTTCTGATGATGTCATTCGGGCATTGGAAGACGGCGCCGAAGCAGGAGCATTCGGCAGCGACTACATCGCTAATATCCTTGAAGTGCGCCATCGTGTTTCACCACAGCCCGGACCGCTGCACTTGAGCAGGAAGTCCGATTGTCTCGACCTCGATATACAAGCTCCCGACATGGATGCATATGATGTCAATTAACCAAAGGAACTATCATGAATAAGATTAATAAAATGCTGGAAAATAAGCTTGCGAATCTCAAACTGAAATATTTTTTGGAAAACTACCAGGCCGCGGCTCAGCTCGCGGCGGAAGCTCAGATGCCATACCTTGAATTTCTATCCGAACTGGTCGATGGCGAAGCGGCAGAGCGCAACGAAAGGGCTATTGAGTGACGTCTGCGCAATGCCAAACTGCCATTTGAAAAATCCATGGACCAGTTTCAATGGTCCCATCCAGAAAAAATCAACCGACTGCAAATCGAAAATCTTATGCGACTGGATTTTATCAACAAAAAAGTTAACGTATTATTGATTGGATCCTGTGGTGTCGGAAAGTCCCATATTGCCGCTGCGCTGACCCGTCATGCATGTCTAAATGGTTATAACGCGCTCTTTACGTCAGCCATCGAAATTGTTAATTACCTGACGGCGGCAAGAGCTGCGAACAATCTTGATAAAGCTTTGAAACGCTATCTAAATCCACAACTTTTATGTATGGATGAATTAGGATACCTACCTATAGATAAGCTCGGATGCGATCTGCTTTTTCAGGTGGTGAGCCAACGATACGAACGAGGATCAATGATTATTACATCCAACAAACCGTTTAAAAACTGGATTGAGATTTTTCACAATGATGCGGCGGTAACATCTGCCATACTTGATCGGGTTCTACATCACAGCGAGATTGTAAAAGCTTGGCTACAAGAACATAAAGCTTTTATAGAGATTCATTATCTTCC
>JAHOYW010000284.1 GCA_019038735.1 Victivallales bacterium
AACTTCATCCGAATATCGGGAAGTATATAAAAGTTTAAGCCAACTAGATAGCGTTGTAAATCAAGAATCCGATATATACCAGCAGTAAGGCTATACCTTCGGCTTTGACTAAACGCCAGCCGCTACGCATGAAAACTACCAGCATGACACCACAAAGAAGCATTGTCGGAATTACAACATTAAGCAAACTTGCCTCGATTTCCAGAGGATTTATCAAGGCGCATAATCCCATGATTAACAAGATGTTAAAAATACAGCTGCCGATAATATTACCTAGAGCAATACCTTTTTTCTTCTTGCGGATACTGCTAATAGTTACTGCCAGTTCCGGGACTGATGTACCGAAAGCAACAATCGTCGCGGCAATTAATCCTTTACTCATATGAAAACGTTCGGCGACAAAAATCACATTATCAACCATAGCTTTAGCGCCTAAGAAGATCAAAACAATTCCTAAAAATAGAAATAGCCATGCTTTAGATATTGAAGAATATATTGCTTCATTGTGTTCTTCACCTTCTTCAAGTTCAGCGAGAGCATCACGGTTTTTGAAGAGATAGAATAAATAGCCAGCCATTAAAAGAATCATCACGACTCCGCCAATTCTTCCAAAATTACCTTCTCCAATAAAACATATTGCGGCAAAGATGAAAAATGTACCGAGCATGAATAAAGCATCCCGCTTGACGACTTCCCTGGGACTCGGCATTGTTCCAAGCATTAAAACCGCAACTCCAAGTACGAGAGAGATATTGGTAATATTACTACCGACCAGGTCTCCGACGACAATTCCCGCTTGTCCTTCGATTGAAGCATAAATATCAGTCGCGAATTCCGGCAGGGATGTTCCGATGCTTACCAAGGTCAAGCCAATGACAATTTCTGGAATTTTATAGCTTCTGGCAATTTGCGAAGCGGCTTCGACAAAAAAATCACTGCCCTTAATTAAAAAATATAAGCCTATTAGAAATAAAATTATATTTACAATGATGGAATCGGTGACAAATGACATTTTTTTTATTGATCTTCCTTATTATACTGCTTTAGCGCCATTGAGTTATAGCGTCAATCTTGAATTTAGGAACATGCAACACATCATCGCTATCTAGATAATATTTCATTGATTCTTCTGCATCAATATCGTATTGAACAGGCTCTTCGTCGGGATAACCGACCGCTAGAAGATAAATTGTTTCCTCATGTTCCGGTAAAGCTAAAATCTTTTCAACATTTTCTTTTTTATAGGCTCCTAGCCAACAGGCTCCAAGTCCTACATCCGCAGCCGCGTATTCCATGCTTTGAACAGCTGCTCCGGCATTAGCCTGGATAACTTCATCCGTATCTTTCGCAGCTGTGAGAATGATAAAAGTAAGAGGAGCGTTTTTGCCCCATTCAGGACTCCGGCTTGGCGAGACAAGTCCGCCCCAGGCGGTATTTGCAAAAATATCTTTTACCAGTTGTTTATCCTGTGCCACAATGTAACGCAATTTCTGTACATTGCCACCACATGAAACCACGCGCGCGGCTTCAAGTATATAGTTTATATCTTTATCAAAGACCTGGACTTGTTTAAAACGTCTTACTGTCCGTCGTTTTTTTAACAGCTCTCTAAATTCCATGACTTCTTTCTCCAGTTAAGCATTATAATCTTGCAAAAATTCTCTAATATATTTGCTTACATTATTTTCAGTGATTTTAATCACCTCCATTTCGCGCAAAACACTTTCCGGCGCATCAGAAGCGTGCGCGGTATTGACCATCACATCACTGCCAAAGTCACGACGAACAGTTCCGCCAGGAGCCTTAGTTGGATCAGTCGGTCCCAAAACCGTACGAATTTTCGAGATAGCGTTTTCGCCTTCGTAAACCAGTACCAGACATTTCACCAGTCCCGGCTTGTCAAGTTCATCTTCAGGGCAGTTTGATGGACGACGCCCGGACATAAAGTCAATAATATTATAAAACTGGTCATCGGCAAAGCCTTTGCCAGCTGTTTCCGTTAAGCTTTCAATAACACTGTCATCCATTTGAAAACCAAGTTCGCTTTCCAGAATAGATTTAGCTTTTCTGCCGATTTTAGGAGCTAATTTACTACGCAAAGCTTCTTGTACCGGTCCATAAAATTCAAGAGCTTCAGCCGTAGACATACGGTAAACTTTACAACCAACCATCCGCAAACCAGTACGGCTGAGCATATCAATAATATTGCCGGGGCGACTGCTTGGATGACGCCAGTTGTCAGGTTTAATTATTACCAGAGTGCGTTCGTCAGTTTCTTTGACCCCAACAACATTTTCAGCAATATTGGATGTACGGTCAGAAAAATCAGCAAATAACTTAAGTTTCTTAACTGCATTTTGAATATCAGGCGGAGTAAATACCGCAGGTTCAAAATAACGAATAGTTCCAGGATTGTGCTTATCTTCAATTAAATCTGAATAAGTATCACGAATAGTTTCGCCAGTCAGGAATGGATCATGACTGGAATGAGTAGGATCCAACACTCCGACAATTGAGCTTAATTTGCTGCAGGCATCTTCTCCTCTGAAAAGCAGAAAGAAACCGCGCTCCTTCTTGCCGTTTTCTCTTTCTCCACAATTTTCCAAAACATAATCCGCCAGTAATCGAGCTTTGACTTTATTATTTTTACCAACTATTTTTAATAATCCGCCAGCGTAATCCCTGGCAAATTGACGGTCAAAGCCAAATATGCGTGCTCCAACCAGATCCAAGTCGCTGCGACTCAATAAACGTGCTATAATTCCACCCGTTCGAGATTTCTTCAAACTATAAGGAGTTACCAATACATAGGAAAGTTCTATAGCCATAATATCACCTTTTATTATATAAATTTTTTATTATTAGATTCTCTTCAAAAATATCGAAAGAAAGATACTATATAGCGAGTGCAAAAGTTTTCAAACAATCTAAAATATTTTTAACCACGAAATACTTTTATTATATTTTTTTCTTCTCCGAGAATGGTTAATTCATCTCCTTCATCAAGGATTATATCGGGATTCCAGATG
>JAHOYW010000343.1 GCA_019038735.1 Victivallales bacterium
CTCCACGCTTGCTCTAGACGAGTAAAATTATCATTTACAGTATAATCAACACTCTTCCCGGGGAAAGGGGTCATTTCAATCAACAAGTTTCCACGATTGCTTTTGTCGAGAAAACCACAATCAAGCAGAGAACGCAAAATTATCTTTAATTCAGGAATGTCTATTTCTCCGCCAGCAAAGCCAATTGGCGGATGAGTATCTCCCCAACGCGGATTATTTTTGTCTTTGAGTACACAATTACCTAAATGAACACGTTTCAGCCAAGGGCTGGTGCGTTCGATTGCTGATGCGAAATCTTCACGCATCAGCGGTAAATGTGCCATATCAATTTCAAATCCAAAGTTATCGTGTTTTGCGCTAATCCGCTTTGCCAGTTTAACACAATCATCAATTGGACCATAGAGAAATTTCTTGTCAACATCCATGTCGAATGGCTCAAGCAATGCGGTAATATTATGTTTTTTGAGTTTTAAGCAGAGTTTATCGCAAAAATCATCGAAAGCCGAAAAATCTTCAGCTTTTGCATCGTAAAACGATGGCGTGCCCGCAGCGAAAATAAATCCTTCAGCTTCAATTGCTGCAGCTTGGGCAATCATGTCATCAATAATCATCCATGTTTGAGCTCGGTTCGCCGGAGTTTTAGCTGCTAACGGCAGACTGCGAAGCGGGTAAAAATGAATAGCAAAACAATTAGTTTTACCGCATTCACGGATTGCTGGAATTAATAATTGACGATAATCTTCGCCGTAAGGCAAACAACAATCAAAAGTTTCAATATCGGTTCGTTTTATAAATTTCAACAATGTTTCAACATGCTTTTCTGAAGAATTAAGGTATTCAGAATACAGCAGGTGATGAACCAAGCCAAGTTTCGCATATTCTCTTATATCACCATTCATAGCGTTGCCTTAGGATATTCATTACAAAGGTAGTATTTACGGGGTTCATCTTCCTCAATAGCGGGAAACCTTTCCACTGGATCAAGGAAGCAGTTGTCATTCCAGTCATCACAAACACTGCTGACTTCGCCACTAACCGTATATTGCACGCCATTCATATCAATACCAGTACCTTCTTCTCCACAAAAACTATGAATTATATATGGAGCCAGACAAACACTTTGACCAGGTTTTAATTGGATTACAGTGCCAGGTTCTAATTCACAAGTTTGTCCGTCAATTTGAACAGTGAATTTTTCATCAGAGCATTTTCCTTCGGTGGTGGCTTTGTAGAGCGTAATCAAGATATTGCCTCCAGCACGATTTACAATATCCTCCATTTTACTGCGATGAAAGTGCAAAGGGGCATGTTGACGAGGCGGATCAAGTATAAATTTTTCCGCATATACCTTGCTGTGATTACCATCCTGCTTGTATGCGTTGCGCAGTGTAAAAAGAGTCCGACCAATCAACTCAAAATTACCCTGACCAAAATCAGTAACGTCCCAACCAAGTCCTGCTTTGCGAATTTCATCTACTTCACTGCCTTTATTTTTCCAGTCTTCAACTGTCCAAAATGCAAATGGCGGCAAATTAAGACCAAGCTTTTTAAATACTTTCATGGCCGTTTCAATAGAACTGTTTATTTGACTTCTTTTCATTTTAATTTCCTTTTTTATTTTAATTTCCTTATAATAACAGAATATTTGTATGTTTTCAATTTATAGACGTAGATATAATAATGATACTAGGCCAAATTAGCAATACCATAAAAACGATATTAATGTTGATATAACGACAAAATCATTTTCAATATCGTAGCGAATCATATGTTTTTTATAACAAAACTTCTCTATTCTTTAAGGTCTTCTGGAGCAAATCTATATCAAGAGCTCTAGGTATCGTTTTTTCCTGAATGCACAGGGCAGCGGCAGTTCCAGCGGCCTCACCAGTAATCATACATTGAACCGTTGGACGAATACATCCAAATGCTTCATGAGTCGCGGAAATACAACGTCCCGCAATAAGAAGATTTTCCTTGCCTTTTGCGACAAGAGAACGGTATGGAATTTTGAAATACCAACGCGGCGGGTAAGCCGTTTCTGGATCATTAAGCCACGCTGGACGTGGATAAGTATCAATAGGATGACTGCCTAATCCAATACTATCTTTAAAATCTTTTCCCTCATAAATATCCATCAGATTCAACACGTAATCACCTTGAATGTGACGTGTTTCACGCACTCCAATTTCAGGACAATTTAATAAAAAAGCTTTTTCAAAACCAGGAAGTTTTTTAATAGTTGTAACCCACCGATTTACCATATCCGCTATAATTACTTCCGCGCGGGTCAATTGATCAGAATCGCAACCATCTATATCTTTAACACAAGGGCAACAGAGAGTGACTACTCCTTCATCTGGTTGATTATAGATTTGAAACCAATCGGGAACTTTGTTTGCTCTAACAATCATTGTGGACATTTCGCCTTTTTCATAACGCTCTTTTGCCTCTTCTAGAGAAAACCTTGCAAATCCTTGCATGCCAAAACACTCTGGAGATTCAGTCAGCCAAGCAAAAGTACGATTTAAATCAACATTTCCCAGTTTAAACATAACGCCAGGATTTGTCATGTCTCCAATGTTAGTTTTCTTTGCACAAATATCATCTTTGGTCACACCAATGGTAAAAGGAACACCAGCTTGAGCAGCAAGATCTCCGTCGCCAGTAGTATCAACAAATTGTTTTGCGGGAACAAATTGCCGTCCAGATTTCGATTCAAGAACAACCCCTTTTATTGTGTCTTTTTCTTGAATCACATCAACAACCCAAGAATGCAAGCGTAGTTTTACTTTTGCTTCTTTCATCATTTGGAAAAGCAATCCTTTGAAGTTTTCAGATGATGTAAAAACATAGCTGCCAAAGGTTCCTGAACTTCCAAGCCCAATGTTAGTTTCAAGAAGGCGTTCCGTGATTTCGCGAACAATACCACCAACTATTTGCACATCCTTCGGGTTTTCCTCAATGGCTTTCTGATCTTTGGCATGTTCATCAGGATGCCCCGAAAATTTTGTATACATGGTA
>JAHOYW010000070.1 GCA_019038735.1 Victivallales bacterium
CAGCCAGTCCCATGCCGATCGCAGCACCCCAGTTATGAACGACTAGAGTTACTTTATCGAGATTCAATGAAAATACTAGGCTTTCAAGGTTGTCAATATGGGTTTCGAGGCGATACGGGAAATCTTGTGGCTTGTCGGATAATCCGCAACCAAGATGGTCTGGAGCTATGACCCGATATTTTTTACTGAAATCTTTAATCAGATTCCGGTACATGAATGACCATGAAAGATTACCGTGAACCATCAGCAAAGTTTCATCGCCTTCGCCTTCATCTATATAGTGATAATTATAGGATTTAACCTTTATGAAATTAGATTTGAAAGGATATTCGCTTTTGATTTCCTCAAACTTTATCACTTCCCAACTCCTTGATTCTACTTTTTATTTTGCAAAGCTGACATTTATATTATCATTTACTATTTCAACATTTGTAAGCAGTGAAAAATATTGTTTTGCCCATCTGCGTTCCTGCATGAGCATTTCTTCAAATAAATCTATGACATATCCTTTCAGATAAAGCGGAATAGGTAAATGACCCAGCCGTGCGGAGATAATAGTGTATTGCATAACTTGAGTTTTTTCTTTAGCGTTGATTATTAATTCTGGAACGATACATAGTTCAAGGCGAGCAGGAATAAATTTCATCCATGTGTCTTTGAGGACAACATATAAAGTTTTTTCATCTTTTAGCGCAATGACAAAATCAAAATTAGGACTTAATATGATTTTTTTTGCATCTATCGCATCTTGCTTTTTGCGTTCCGCCCATGCTTTAAGCCGGGCGATTTCAGGATCGACATAGGCTGGCTTGGCTGGAGCGGTTTCGTTTTTAAATTTCATATTGCCACTAGCTCCGCCTAATGTAGTTTTCCCCCCCATGTTTGTAGTTCCGCCCAGTGAAGCGGAACCGAATGCCATAGACTCCTGTTTTTCCGCTTTCTTTCTTTCATGTTCTGTTGAAAGATAATTTGCGGCGAGAGTTGCTTCCGCCGGGGTAAATTCATAAGCTCTTTTGCCAGTGTCTTTAGTCAGCATATCATCAATTTCAGTACATGTGGTGATTACGGCACTAATCTCATCTTTGTCAGTAATTTTTGCGATTGTCGGGAAACCCCAGGGGCAAAACGCCAAGCCAATTATGCTAAGAATAGCTATAAGGACAAGTGATTTAAATGCGCGTTTGACAATCTTTTTTAGAGCTTGGCTTTTATGCGTGTTAAGCATCGCTTTATTGAATTTCAGCTTGTTTCCGCAATTACGACAGTAGATAGTTCCGAGCTTATTGGAACAACCGCATTTTTGACAATCAACATCTTGAATCATAGCTTCATCATTCTATGTTTATTATTCTTGTTTTGTACATCCTTTGCATGAGGAGTTTTTAGAACAGGACTCTTTTGTCGCGGTGGTATCCTTCTTTTTATCTTTCTCATAGGAACTTGAGCGATAGTCCGTACAATAAAACCCGTCACCCTTGAATATAATACCAGCTCCGCTACCAATCAAGCGTTTAAAACCAGTTTTTCCACATTCAGGGCAATTTGTCAATCGTTCAGCACTCATATTCTGAAATATTTCAAAGTTTTTTTCGCAATTAGGGCATTCATAATCATAATTAGGCATTTTTATATTTCCTTTTTCAATGAACGTGTTAAGTGCTACGTATTACGATATTTTTATTTTTTGTATTATTTTTATTTTTTTTACATTCGATGTTCAACATTGGATGTTCGATGTTCGATGTTCAGTCTTTTAAATAAGTGCTTTCAATTCTTTTATTGTTAATTTATTGACGCCTGCGGCGGGATTTTCGATCAGGCTGTCAAAAATTTTCTGTTTTTTCTCTTGAAGATTTAATATCTTTTCTTCTATTGAATCTTTTACCACTAGTTTAAAACTGTTTACTGTTTGGGTCTGCCCAATCCGATGCGTTCTATCCGTGGCTTGTGATTCTACTGCCGGGTTCCACCATGGGTCATAAATGATGACGGTACTGGCTGAAGTCAGATTCAAACCAGTTCCACCGGCTTTTAGACTCAGCAAAAAGATTGATATGTCATCGTTGTTATTAAAGTTGTCAACTTTATCCTGTCGTTTTTTAGTCGCGCCATCCAGATATTCGTAAGCGATATTTTCTTCATCGAGCCATTTGCGGATAATGCTCAATAGTGAAGTGAATTGACTGAATATCAGCATTTTTTGATTGCTGTCAATATCTTCGAGTACCAGTTCTTTGAGTAGTTCCAGTTTACATGCTTCCAATCCTTCGCCTTGATTATCCGGCAGCAGGGCAGGGTGACAGCATGCTTGTCGCAAACGCATGAGAGTGGTGAGAATCTCGAAATTAGCTTTCTTTTTGCCGTCTTTTTGGAGTTGTGCAATCTGTTTTTTGCTTTTGGTCAATATTTCATTATATAAAGCACGTTGCGCGGGCGGCATTTCACAATATACAGTCTGCTCTATTTTGGGAGGGAGTTCCTGACAAACATTTTTTTTGGTGCGGCGTTTAATAAAGGGTGAAACTCGTTCGGAGAGGTCGTGCTGCAAATCTTCAGCCGCGCCGATTCCGTGGTAATATTTTTTAAAACTATTGAAGCTGCCCAGCATGCCCGGTTGCAGAAAATCAAAAATACTCCATAAATCATCAGGAGAGTTTTCCAGCGGAGTACCAGTTAGAACTAAACGATGAGCGGCTTTTATATTTTTGCAGCTTTGCGCGTTGACAGTTTGCGGATTCTTTATATGCTGTGCTTCGTCCAGAATCAAATAACTTATTTCAGTGCGTTTTATATCAAGCGCGTCGCGACTTGCCACGGCGTATGAACAAATCATCAGATCATAATCAACAGCATTTGTCCAATGGATAGCGCGTTTCGCTCCCGACAAGGCGATAACCTTAAAGGAAGGAACGAATTTCTCACATTCACGTTTCCAGTTTTCCAGCAGACTTGCGGGGCATATAATCA
>JAHOYW010000199.1 GCA_019038735.1 Victivallales bacterium
AACAAAGGGAGAATGTCCGCTCTGCGGACATCAATTACTAATTACTAATTACTAATTGAGGAAACCGCCCCTCCAGAGGCGGATTTCGCTTCGCTCAACTTCGGCGGGATCATTTTATGCTTTGCGGGTATACTAGTGAGTGGTAAGTAGTAAGTGGTCGGTGGGTAAAATGTAAGGCCGGCTTCGTAGACAATCTTCTTTATGCCTTATGCCGGGAGTGAGTTTATCCAACTCCCTGGCAATCGCGGAATTATCAGCCGGTGCTACGAAAGTCAGAGCAATTCCGTTATTGAGCCAAATAGCGATGTGGTAGTCCACTTTGTGGACATCAATGCCGACATAAATATCATCGTCAGCTGTAAAATTAATGTCATTGAAAAAACGATCCTTTTTTGTTAGTCTCTTACGCATGGTCATCCCTTTCACTAGTTTTTGCGGTATTATAACCGAAAACCCTGATGACCTACATATTATCTATTTCCCTCAAACTAAACGAGTGTCAAACCCAATAGTTATTTATTATTTAGCTACCAAAACCACAGCTTAAGCAACTAAAAACAGTGATTCTCCAGAAAAAGGTGTCTGACCCTTTTATTTGCCTCTAATTTGCCTCTAAATACTTAATTAGCCAAAATAAAATCCATAATAAAAAGACTGCCGGCGGAAACCAAAAAAACACCCTGAGAAAGTCATTTTGAATTAAATTCACCAGTATAAAAGTACCAATCGGACCGACAAGAAGAATTAAAAAGAAACAATAGAATTTACAAGATTTACCAGCTAAGCCATATTTTAATCCCACAGTTATAATTGACAAACAAGCCATTAAAATGTAATAAAAAGCCACTTTCTACCTCTCTATGCTCAAATTTATTAAAAATTACAAACCAAGTAAACCAAGATATAACGACTAATTTAACAGGCACTATCCTGCTTGCTATCAATAGAATTAAAGAAACAAAGGGGTCAGACACCTTTTTCTCGGAAACCGTCTTTTAATGCACCATAAACAGCGATTTTGCAATGCTAAACAAAAATAACTATCCAAAGTCATTGAATTCCACATGCTATTTCTCCCATGCTGAATACATATCCCGCTAAGCCTCTGCGTCTCTTTGTTTTGCATCACTACTGTCCGGACGTTGCAAGTTTTGAAATTGATAAATCTTTAAAATATAAGGAGTTACGTTAAAAAAAGATTCTTTCCGATTTGAACTCTGAATTATTGTATAATCCTCTTAAAAAGAGGCCGCAATGAATTCTGGTAAATTGGTATTTTCGCAAATAATGGATTGCTTGCCCTGGTGGCGGTTTCATTCGATAGTAAAGCAGTATCGTGGCAATCATAAAGTTAAGCATTTTTCTTGTGCGGAACATTTTCGCGTCATGGCTTTTGCTCAGTTTACACATCGCAAAAGTCTTCGTGGTGTCGAAGCAGCGTTCAATGCTATTGGCAAAAAAGCGTATCACATGGGAATAAAATGTAAGGTTGCTAAAAGCACATTGGCTGATGCAAACGAACAAAGAAATTGGCAAATTTATGCAGATTTCGCTCAGGTATTAATTGCTCAGGCAAGAACGCTTTATGCAGATGAGCCTCTTGATGTTCAATGGGAGGGCGAGATTTATGCTATTGATGCAACGACCATTGATCTTTGCTTATCTGTATTTCCTTGGGCAAAATTTCGACGTGCAAAAGGAGCTATCAAATTGCATACGAAAATCAACCTACGTGGCAATATACCGGAGTTTATCCATATTTCCGATGGTAAGCTCAATGATGTAAATGCTTTGGATTTGATCGTGCCTGAACCCGGTGCTTTTTATTTGTTTGACCGTGCTTACACTGATTTTCAAAGGCTATATTTGTTCGAACAAGCTGGAGCGAGTTTTGTATCGCTTCTCAAAAAGAGCATTCTTTGGAAGCGAAGATATTCTCACGAAATAGATAAAAGTGCTGGCATAAGAAGTGATCAAACAATTATTTTAACAGGGAAAAATACGCCCGGATATTATCCGCAGCCATTGAGACGAATTCATTTTTATTCAGAAGAAAGAGACAAGCATTTGATTTTCATAACAAATAATTTTGATCTGCCTGCTGCTATAATAGCGAAGCTATATAAAATGCGTTGGAAAATCGAATTATTTTTCAAATGGATAAAACAGAACTTGCGGATAAAAACTTTTTTCGGTTATAATGAAAATGCTGTCAAAACTCAGGTGTGGATCGCTGTTTGTACTTATTTGATTGTGGCCATTATTAAGAAAGAGCAGAAGATTTTACAGCCAATGTCCGAAATTCTACAGGTTTTGGGAATCTTCCAATTTGACAAAAGGCCTATTTCGGAACTGTTTACGGTATTTGACCCCGATAGTCCAGAAGGCAGTATCGCTAACCAATTGTCGTTATTCGACTTATAACCGGACGCTAATGAAATGAAACAAAACCACATCTACCCGACCTGCCAGATATGCAATTCTCCAGTTTTTTTGCAATTTTCAAAAAACCCGTGGAAATCCGTGCAATCCTTGGTCAATTATTCTATAATGGTATGATAATTGCTTTGCGATTGTTTCGGATAGTGGTTTTAGACAATTTTAACGAAGTCTCGGGTTTTTATTACTATGAAAATGTCTCTTTCAGGTCATATGCGTTTAGAGCAGCGGATGAAGCTTGCTCCTCGCATGATTCAGTCTATGGAAGTTCTTCAGCTTCCACTGCTCGCATTGCAGGAAAAGATTGATGCCGAGCTTTCGAGCAACCCGGTTCTGGAACTTGCCGAAGACAGCGACGAAAATGAAAATCACGAAGAAGAATCGGCTGATGCCGAAGCCATCGAGCAAAAGGAACTGGTAGTAAACGAGGACTCTGACAATGCCGAGGATTTTCAGCGGCTTGACGAGATCGGCGAAAGCTTTGGCGATTATTTCGAGCAGACGGCACCGTATAAAAG
>JAHOYW010000053.1 GCA_019038735.1 Victivallales bacterium
TGCTCCAATAATCTGTGCAATTAATTCTTCGCTGCTCAAGCCCTTGCGTGCCAGCTTTGCTTCACCGTTCTGGACGAAAACTTCAGCGGGCATCGCGCGCAGATTGTAAACTCCGCCCATGCTGTAGCAATAAGCTCCGGCATTTTCAATTGATAAAACATCTCCCTCACGAATTTCAGACGCCTCACGCTCCTGGGCAAAATGGTCGCCGGTCTCGCAAATATTACCGCAAATATCATAAACTTTAGTTTCGCCGTCAGGATTTGAGATGTTTACTATATGATGATATGCTTCGTACATCATCGGACGGACAAGCTGTGGGAATCCAGAATTACAGCCGATAATCAAACGACCTTTGTTGTCTTTAATAGTATTGACCCTTACCAGCATATACGCACCCTCGGCAACAATATATTTGCCGGGTTCAAAGTACATCTGCAGCTCTTTGCCGTATTTAGCGCAGAACTCGCTGAACAATCTAGTGATTTCAGCGCCCATTTCCACATAATCAACACGTTTTTCATCCGGTTTATACGGTACTTTGAAGCCGCCGCCGAAGTCGAGGAAACGCAAATTCGGAAAATTTTCAGGTGTTGCGACTGCCATCAAGTTTTCCATGCTTTTGAATACAGAAGAAGTGTGCTGTAAACCTGAACCAGTGTGTTCGTGCAGACCGACAACTTTTAAATTGTATTCAGCGACGATTACTTTAACTTTATCGACATCCTGCATGAGAATACCAAATTTTGTTAAATCTCCACCCGTCATAAGCTTGGCATGTTCGCCGTCAACCACATCGGGATTGAAACGCAGACATATTTCGCTACCGGGAAATTCTTTGCCGAATTTTTCGAGACGGGACAAAGAACCGATGTTCAGTAAAACACCCATTCCTTTGACTTGACGAACTTCTTCGTCGGTAACATTATTAGCTGTATAAATGATATTTTCAGGAGAAAATCCGGCTTTCAATGCCATCATTACATCACCGGGACTGACCGCGTCAATACCTGAGCCCGCTTCTTTGAGGGCTTTCAAAATGCTGAAATTATAGTTTGCCTTCATGGCGTAATGTATTTTTAACTTTGGCCATTTGATAAAGTCGTATAATTCCTTGTAGCGCTGCACGATTGTATCGCCGTCATAAACATAAAGCGGCGTACCGTATTCCTCAGCAAGGTTCAATAATAATGTTTTGTCTAAACTCATTGTAAATTCCTGTTTGATATTTATTTGTTTAAGCTCTGAAAGCTATCTTTGTTTTTAAGACTTTTTTTGCTGTCAGATTTTAATTTTCTCTCAATTTTTTTTACATCCTCTTCAGGATGAAGGTGTTCAGGAGTAATACCGCGAGAAATTAAAGTATTTCTAACTGACTTATTATTTGTAATATGTTCTTTTGAAATTTGATGTTCTGTTGACATTTCTTTAGCTTTTGCGTTAAATATTGTAATTTCTGTTGCAAAATCCTTGGCTTTTAAAAGAATTGTAGGCATAAAATCAGCAAGCGGCTTCTTTGTAATATTCCACTTATTTTTCATCTGTTGAGTGCTATGATTAAAAAGTGCCTGATCTCCTTTACTTCTAATCAGAGCAAAATTTTGATTGCCTCCTGTCTGTTCAAAAATGATTTCTGACAGTTCCTTTTCTGTTGTAGAAAGTTTCTTTCTTGCCTGAACTCTTTCATGCTCTAAAAGCTTTTGTTCTATAATTTCAGCCTTTCTTGTTTGCACGGCAAAATAAGTTTGAGCAAAAGCAATTTCAGATTTTTTACTATCACCATTTTGAGCAACGAGATAACAGGCATATCTTGTAAGCATTATGTCATCAATTTCTTTTTGTGCACCTTTTGGCATATCTATCGTTTTGTTGATGTCAACAAAATGATCAATTACTTCTTGATTCGATAATTCACAACTTGTTTTTGCTTTTTCTATTACTGCAACAAAATTTCTCCATTCCGTATATCCAAGAAGTTTTTGCAAATCTCTTGCCAGCCAGAATTCCACTCCATCATCTGTTTTGTAGGAAAAAGATTCAAAATTATTTGTAAGTGATTTTATTATTCCAGTTTCCATATCATATCCTTAATAACCGTTTATAGCTGTTTTTCTATGGTTTTTGCAGAACAAATTATTATATATTTTCTAAGTATTATTTATAGGACTAACATAAATGTATTTGAGAAAAAAACAACATTTTTTGAATTGATTTGGAAAAATTATATTATGAGGCTCTGCTTGGATATAATAAAAAATGGCAAAAATACCGGAAATGACTTGAAAAACTGCAATAAATGTCTATTTTTGGGTGAAACTTTTTTTTAAACACTAACATAAACAATGGAGCAAAAAATGACAAAAATTCTCGATGTTGTTAAACCTGGAGTTCTTTCTGGTGATGATGTACAAAAAGTTTTCGCAATCGCGAAAGCTGGTCAATTCGCCCTTCCGGCAGTAAACGTTGTTGGCTCAGATTCAATCAATGGTGTTCTCGAAGCCGCAAAACAAGTTAATTCACCTGTAATCATTCAGTTTTCAAACGGCGGCGGAACATTTAATGCTGGTAAAGGTTTGAAACTCGAAGGTTTGGACGCAAGCGTTGCCGGTTCAATCGCTGGTGCTCAGCACATTCATTTGATGGCTGAAAAATATGGTGTTCCAGTAATTCTGCACACTGACCATTGCGCTAAAAAACTTCTCCCTTGGATCGACGCTCTTTTAGATGCCGGTGAAGAATTCTATGCTAAAAATGGTAAACCTCTTTATAGTTCACACATGTTGGATTTATCAGAAGAAAGTCTTGATGAAAACATTGAAATCTGCTGTAAATACCTCGAACGTATGAGCAAAATCGACATGACGCTCGAAATCGAACTCGGTTGTACTGGTGGAGAAGAAGATGGTGTTGATAACAGTCATCTCG
>JAHOYW010000035.1 GCA_019038735.1 Victivallales bacterium
ATCATAGTTAATTCTTTACGCGAACAGATCAAGGCCGGGTCGATGTTGAATACTATAGCTTTCAACTGAATCACTTCGTAAATCTGTCTCGCTAATTTTTTATTTATAAATCTAGAAATTTCTAAAGGTTGTAGTTCAGGCGAAATATTCATTCCCTTTTCTATACATTTTATCAGGTCCTTGCCGTACATTTTTATGCTATTCGGAGAAATACGGTCAATCTTCCTTAAGTCTTCAAGCGTTTGTGGGCATTTATAAGATAAGCCAATCAAAATATTATTATGAATAATATGTCCACGCGGACGATTTTTTTCTCGGGCAACTTTTTCCCGCCATGCGGCTAATTCCTGTAAAACCGCTAAGTTTTTGCCTTTAAGCTGATCTATGCCTTTTATTTTTCTAAAATATTCATAGGGGTCAATTTCTGTATAAAGTGAAGGACAATCATATTTCTTCAATTCATCTTTCAGCCATAAATCAGTATTTTGTTTTTCCGCGCTATCCATGATAAAATTCATCAACTCTGTACTGTGCTTTACGTCATCACAGGCGTAATCAAACATTTTATCAGTCAAAGGACGCATCAACCAGTTTGCTCTGGTCTCAGTCTTCGGCAAACTTATATTTAAAGTTTTTTCCAGCAAAGCACTCAAAGAAAGAATAGATGAATCACTGCAAAAGCCATAGGCAAGGCGAGTATCAAATATATTTTTCGGATCTGCACCGGTCGCCGTTTTTAAAATCATCAAATCCTGCTGGGCATCATGAAGAATTTTGACTACTGATGCTGAAGATAGTAATTCACCTAAAGGCGACAGGTCTTCAATAGCGACAGGATCTATCAAGTAACATTCCTGTTCTATAGATAACTGTATCAATCCAAGTTGCGGGTAAAAAGTTCGTTCCCACACAAATTCAGTATCAATCCCGACTGCCCTTGCCTGCAAAGCTCTTGAGATTAATTCTTTTAGTTCATTTTCTGTTTTTATTAACATATTTTAAATTAAGGGTTAAGGGTTAAGGGTTAAGGGTTAAGGTAAAATATTTTAACAACTAAAAGATTTTTTTAAGTCTTTTACTTAATACTTAACTCTTAAAACTTAACCCTGCTACTATACTATGAACTATTATTTTTTCAATTATTTCAAATATCTTCTTTCATATTATAAAAAAAGGAGTTATTGTTTACTTTTAATATAACAAAAATACAGGCGATAATATGATAATCAAGTCATCAGAATTTATAACCGGAGCGGTTGAACCAAAACAATTTCCAAAGAATGATCTGCCCGAAATAGCTTTCGTTGGACGTTCAAACGTGGGAAAATCATCTCTAATCAACAATCTGCTCAACCGCAGAGCTCTGGCAAGAATAGGAAACACTCCCGGCAAGACTCGAGAAATCAATTTTTTCCTGATCAATGAAGCCTTCCGTTTTGTTGACCTACCGGGCTTCGGTTTCGCCAAAGTTTCCAAAAAAGAAAAAGCGAGATGGCGCCGTTATATCGAATCTTATTTATCTTCACAACGCAACATAAAGGCCATTGTCCATGTCGTTGACGCGCGTCATCCGGGCATGGAAAATGATTTAATAATGGCGGATTATTTAAACAATACCGAATTACTAAGTTGCATTGTCGCAAATAAAGTTGACAAACTAAAACAAAATGAAATAGCAAAATCTGCAAGAAAAATTAACGACATATTCGGCAAAGAGCCAATCCTCTATTCCACCGTAAAAAGTCGCGGAAAAGCCGAATTATGGACAACTCTAGACCGCTGGTTAGGCATATAAAAGACAAAAAAATACCGCTTTGATTTAAATTAATCGAAGCGGTATTTTGTCTTAAGAAATATTATCAGATATTATTTCTTTTCGAAAAGTGAACGGATTTGAGCACCAACGATTTCTACTTGGTGACTTCCGAGTTCTTCACGTTTCTTAAGCAAGGTTGGAGCTCCGTTACGGGCTTCAGCCATCCACTCTTTCGCGAATTTACCACTTTCAATGTCTGCCAATGAATCTTTCATGCGTTCTTTAACATCTGGAGTGATGATTCTAGGACCATTAACGTATTCACCCCATTCAGCAGTATTAGAAATAACCGCGTTCATTTTCTGAATACCACCCTCGAAGATCAAGTCAACGATGAGTTTTACTTCATGTACGCACTCGAAGTAAGCCATTTCTGGTGGATAACCAGCTTCTGTCAATACTTCAAAACCATATTTCATCAAATCTACTAAACCACCGCAGAGAACGTTCTGTTCACCGAAAAGGTCTTCATAAGTTTCTTGTTCAAAAGTACATTCCAAAACACCCGCGCGAGTAAATCCCATAGCTTTAGCCATTGCCAAAGCAATATCACGAGCATCGCCACCAGCATTCTGATGTACAGCAACCAGACCGGGAACTCCAAAACCTTCCAAAAATGCTTTGCGTTCTTCTGTTGCAGGGCTTTTAGGAGCAACCATGATTACGTTGATGTCTGCTGAAGGAACGATTTCTTTGTAAATGATGTTGAAACCATGTGAGCAGGAAAAAGTTTTTCCGGCAAGCATTGCAGGTTCGATTTCTTTTTTGTAAACCGGTGCGTGAAATTCATCTGGAAGAAGAATGTGAATGATGTCAGCTTTTGCCGCGGCAGAAGCGATATCCATTACTTCAAAACCTTCTTCAGCAGCTTTATCATAAGAAGCGTCTTTGATAGAACCGATAATTACGTTTACGCCGGAATCTCTCATACAAAGTGCTTGAGCACTACCCTGGCTGCCATATCCGATAACGGCAACTGTTTTTCCATTCAATACAGAAAGATCTGCATCTTTATCATGAATCAAATTCATACTGCGTCTCCTTTAATTAGAGAAATTATAACGAGAAAATTTTATACTTACATAAAGCACTTAATATATACCTTAGC
>JAHOYW010000305.1 GCA_019038735.1 Victivallales bacterium
CTGTATTCCTACCGCCTTCTGTTCCTATACAGGTGAAGCTTTGGACAAAAAGACTCCATTACTGCGTTCAATGCAAGTCGTCTCCAGTGCCGTTAAACGCATGATGAAATGTTTTGACCAGGAAGATTCAAATGTCAACATCACGCTTGGTGCTGAACAGGAATATTTCCTTATTGACAAAAACTTTTACCTGCATCGTCCCGACCTGGTGCAGACTGGTCGTACTGTATTCGGTGCGACTCCCCCCAAACACCAGCAGTTGGACGATCATTATTTCGGTGCCATCAAAATACGTGTCCTGAATTTCATGGCAGAAGTTGAAACTGAACTCTGGAAACTGGGTATTCCTGCTAAAACTCGCCATAATGAAGTTGCTCCGGCACAGTTCGAGCTTGCTCCAATGTTTGAAGACGTCAACTTAGCGGTTGACCACAATATGCTGACAATGGAAGTCCTACGGCAAGTAGCTGACCGTCACGGCTTAGTCTGCTTAATGCATGAAAAACCATTTGCCGGAATCAACGGTTCAGGTAAACACAACAACTGGTCAGTATGCTGCGGCAAAACTAACTTGCTTGAGCCGGGCAACGATCCGCATCAAAACGCGATTTTCCTGACAACTCTCTGTTCTATTATTCAGGCAATTGACACACACAGCGACCTGCTCCGCACAACCGTAGCAAATATCGGCAACGATCATCGCCTCGGCGCGAACGAAGCTCCGCCGGCAATTATTTCAATTTTCCTCGGCGAACAACTGACAGACGTTATTGAACAAATTGAAAAAGGCGGCGCGACTTCCAGCCGTCAAGCCGGAAGCATGCGTATAGGAGTTGATACTCTGCCTCCATTGCCACTCGATGCGACTGACCGTAACCGTACAAGTCCTTTCGCTTTTACCGGTAACAAATTTGAATTCCGTGCCCCGGGTTCAAGCCAGTCATGTGCTGGACCTAATACTGTTCTGAACACTATTATCGGTGATGCTATAAATTCAATTTGTGATAAACTGGAAAAATGCACGGCAAAGAATTTCAATGTCGAATTGCAGAAAATATTGCAGGGAATCATCAAGAAGCACAAACGCATCATTTTCAACGGTGACAACTACGCGGCGGCATGGCGCAAGGAAGCGGCAAAACGCGGTCTTCCAAACGCGGCATCAACCCCAGTGGCAATCAAGGAAATCACCTCTGCTAAAAACGTTAAACTCTTTGAAAAATATAATGTTCTGACCGAGAAAGAACTTGATTCACGTTACGAAGTGTTCACCGAAGAATACAAGGGTAAAGTACTCATCGAAGGAGAAATCGCTTTAGAGATTGCCCGCAGTATGATTCTGCCGGTAGTATCCGAGGAATACAAACAAGCGGTTTCCGCATTAAGCAAAGCCAAGTCAGCCGGAATAAGTGCCGGAACTAAAGGCTTGAAGAAAAAAGCGGAGCTTATCGGAAAAGGTTTAGACAGTTTAGTTGTCAATACTGATAAACTGGCAAATGCCTTAGACACTTCTTCAAAGAAAATCATTGACAGCATGAATACCTTAAGAGAAAATGTTGATGCGCTCGAACTCATCACAGCCGATAAAAACTGGCCGCTGCCAAAATATCGCGAAATGCTGTTTGTGTATTAAAAAGATGTGAGCGTTTGAGCGACACAAATCCCAAAAGCCGATCCTAAACGGTCGGCTTTTTTTTATTATAATTTTTCTTAAATTTTGATTTGTTTATTTTGTAAAATGGTGTCTATTACATCAGCTGTATCTAAGTTAGATACAATATGCTGGTTCAAATAAGTCGATGACTAAAAAGTTGTCGGCTTTTAGTATATAGACAATAAAATTTTAGCAATATTAACATATTTTAACGAGGCAGGTTCAAACAATGTATAATTGGAAAATCCAACGAGAACGCCCCGCTTTTATTGCACTGGCTAACGGTGAAATATTCAGAGGGTGGAGTTTTGGAGCTCCGGTTGACCAAGTGGGCGAGCTGGTATTTAATACTGGCATGACCGGTTATCAGGAAATCATCAGTGATCCCTCTTACGCTGGACAATTCGTCACTTTGACTTCACCGGAAATTGGCAACTACGGCTGTAACGAGGCGGACATGGAGTCGCGCGGTCTATTTTTGAATGCTTTGGTAATTCATGAATTGAATGAACCATCAAATTTCCGTTCGGAAATATCTCTTGATGATATGTTGAAGAAACATAATGTTCCGGGAATTGCCGGAGTTGATACCCGCCGTCTGACAATATTATTGCGTTCACTTGGAACTCAAAAAGCCTATATACACTGTTCTGACGAAGAAATTTCTGAGGAAGATGCCATTAAGAAAGCACAGGAATGGTGCGGCCTTGATAAGCAGGACTACGCGGCAAAAGTCTCTTGCAAAAAACCCTATGCCTGGAACGAAAATGGCAAACATAAAATAATCGCCATCGACTTCGGGGTAAAATATAATATTCTTCGCATGCTCGCCGCCAATGATATGCAGGTAACTGTAGTTCCGGCATCAACTAGCGCGGCAGAGATATTGGCGATGAAGCCGGACGGAGTATTTCTTTCCAACGGTCCTGCTGACCCGTCAGCAGTTACCTACGCGATTGAATGCGCCAAAGAACTAATCGGCAAAGTTCCATTGATGGGAATTTGTCTTGGACATCAACTCTTAGGTCTTGCTTCCGGTGTAAAATGCGAGCGTTTGAAATTCGGTCATCACGGCTGTAATCATCCGGTTAAAAATCTCGCGACTAATGAAGTTGAAATAACTTCACAAAATCACAATTTCGCCTTAGTGATGGAAAATTTACCGGACAATCTGGAAATTACACATATTAATTTGAATGACCAAACCGTCGAAGGCATCCGCCATAAGAGCGCACCGATGTTCAGTGTACAGT
>JAHOYW010000173.1 GCA_019038735.1 Victivallales bacterium
TATTTACAGCATAACAATATCGTTTTAGAAATTACTGGCGATGAAAATGGAATTAATTCTATTAGTTTTGTGGAGTGCAAAGAACACAACAAAATTCCTGAATGCCTGGCGGCGGCACATAAGCAGTTAGAGGAATATTTTAGCGGTAAAAGAAAAAGTTTTTGCCTTAATTTGAATATTTGTGGTACTGATTTTCAAAAGAAAGTTTGGACTGAGTTATTAAATATTCCTTATGGAGAAACAAGAACTTATCAGGATATTGCGTTTGCTATTGGAAATCCTAAGGCAAGCAGGGCTGTTGGCGGAGCGAATAACAAAAATAAAATACCTATTATCATTCCCTGTCACCGGGTGATTGGAAAAGGAGGAAGTCTGGTTGGATTCGGCGGTGGCTTAGAAAGAAAAAAACAATTACTTAAACTGGAAAGGTAAACATTTTCGCTATTGATATAAAAAAAGCGGCAGTGTTTTTTGAGAAAACATTGCCGCTTAGTAATTTTTAATTAGAATGATACGTTGACATCACCGAATATTTTTGTTGGCGGCGGCATCATAACAAGCTTTTTCTTATTGCTCCAGTCCCGATCCCAATGTCCTAACAATAATGGATCAGTTTCTCCACCCCAAGGATTTAAATCAACAATCAGTATTTTGCTGGTGGAAGTGATATAGATGTCCATGACAAAAGTTTCCGCTGGAAGATTCCAGGAAATCTCATCAAAAAATTCGTTGACCTGTTCCCATATTTTATTCTTTATTCCTTCAAGACGACGGAAATGACGAGTCAGCCAATATTGACTCATTGCTGATAATTCACCTTTGTAGATGAATAATCTGAATTCACGAGTTTGATTCATACGGCGGAAAGGACGCATGCAAATATTACTTACTTCTTTTTTTGCCGCTGCTTCACGAATTTTCGCACTTAAAGCTAAAAAATTCCAGGCACTTTCCGGAGAATAGACTGCGCCGCGTTTTAATTTAAAACGTTCAGTATCAGTCGGTGCGCAAGTATCAACAGAGACAAAACAGTTGCCCGGGATATAATGCATCGGCAGTCTCAGACGCGTAATGACATTATATGCAATTGGACCATCAAGAGCTCCGTCAGCTAAAGCTTCCACTTCTTCCGGTTGCAGTTTAAGAAAAGAGGTCGGAAAGGCATTGCCGGACAAAGCCGGATACCAATTCTGCATCTTGCAAAAATCGTTATTATCCATAGAATAAGAAACCTTTTTAAAATTCTCAAGTATATATGATTAAAAATGTTAGTCTGAAAATATACAGCCTTATTACAAGAAAAACAAATATTTTTTGCAATTAGCTTCTTTATTGTTCGATTTGATCTTGTCCACTTGCGTTTAAGTTGAGTTGCAAATGAGTGAATACAACTATTAGATATATTGAAAAACAAATCACATAAACGCTGTTAAAGCTCAAAAAAGGTAATTGAAAAGCACTGAACATAGTCGCTATGAGCAGTGGAGGAAAACTGACATAAATACCGATAACAAAGCGGGTTTTATATTTTAATGCCGGAGCTCCGGTGTTTTTACTGGATAAATTCAGGATAAAGGAGAACATCATAACAAAGAGTAGTGTTTGTAACAAAATGCCGACTATATTCCCCAAGAACGCTACCGAAATCAATGTGTTTGTGCAATATTTTCTTAATGCTGTCCAGTTAAGCTCTGGAGATAAAGATATAACTTTCTTTTCTGCCGATGTATTATTTTTAATATAAGTTAATATAGAGGAACGTTTCATGCTTTTAATGGATAGCTGTTTATCTGAGCAGTAGGCAAATGGAATTAATAAGAATTTGTCAGGTCCGAGTTTTGTCCATGATGTGAGCATTGTCGGCGTCCACAAAAAACCTGAAGTCATGTCATCAGCATCTATTTTAGGCAATTTTGCTTTGTCAATCTCTGGAATATAAGTTATTGTATAGCGGTCATCAACAACAGGGAAGGATATTGTTTTTTTTATTTTTGTAGATATTATTCCCTTTTTGCCAACTTGGATATCACCAAATGTTTCTTCTAAATGCGCGAATGTTTCATTGATCCTTTCTGTACTTTCGGAGTAAGTACACAGCATTATAAATAATGAACAAATCAGTATCAGGAAAAATAAATGCCAAAGAGATTTTCCCAATGTTTGCGACAAAAGTTTTAAAAAAACTTTCGTCCCCTTACATGTTTCAATCAATGCTGTAAAAAAATTCATAATCTACACTCGAATTGTTTTTTTGAAATCTTTTTTACTTCCGCCTTTTTTCAGTTTCTTCAATTTAGATTTTATAACACTAAAAGCTTCTTCTGTCAAGCGGTCAACGAATAATAAACCATTGAGATGATCGATTTCATGTTGTATGCAGCGTGCCAGTAAACCGCCGCATTCACATTCAATCAATTCCCCGTCAATAGTTTGCGCGCGAAATTGAATAAACTGTGGGCGTTCAACCGGAGCACAAATTTCCGGTACACTCAAGCAACCTTCTTCGGCTGTTTCAGTAGTTTCGCTTACGACAATGATTTCAGGATTGATTATTACCATCGGCATGCGCGGTAGGAGTAATGCTTCTCCCGGTGAAACAGCTGCCTGTTCTGAATAAGGCACAGCTAGAGCGACGATTCTCTGGTGTACTCCGTATTGGGGTCCAGCCAGACCGATACCATCAAAAACTTGTGTAACACGCATCATTTCTTCAGCAATCTCGCGAATTTTCGGAGTTACATCCTTTATTTCTTCGGATCTTTTTTTAAGAATTTCCGCACCGTAAACATTAACGGTATATATTTTTTTAGCTCTAAAGAACATTTTTCAAGTTTTGCCTTTCGCACTGCTCAGGCTCAGCCTGCGCAAAGTAAGGGTTAAGTTTTAAGAGTTAAGTGG
>JAHOYW010000121.1 GCA_019038735.1 Victivallales bacterium
TTGTGCCTTTGACTCTGCGACCGTCTGGAGCGTTGCCGCCGCGGGTTTCAGGGTCATAAGTACAGCGCAGTTCAATAACTTCGCCATTTTTATCTTTAATAACTTCCTGACAAGTAACGAAATAACCGTAACGCAGACGAACTTCACGACCTGGACCTAAGCGAAAAAATTTCTTTGGAGGGTCTTCCATAAAATCGTTGCGGTCAATGTAGAGTTCACGCGAAAATGGAACTTTCCGGCTTCCGGCATCAGGATCTTCCGGATTATTTACCGCGTCGAGCATATCGACTTCGTGTTCATCAAAGTTTTCGATAATGACTTTGAGCGGATTCATTACCGCGAGATAACGCGATGCTGTTTTGTTTAAATCGCCGCGCACGCAATGCTCCAGCAGGGCAACATCGGTCAAACTATTGAATTTAGTAACTCCGATAGTATCACAGAAATCACGGATTGCCTTGGCGCTATAACCCCGGCGGCGCATGCCGCTGATTGTCGGCATCCGGGGATCGTCCCAGCCCTTAACCAGATTTTCCTGTACAAGTTCGAGTAAATTACGTTTACTCATGATAGTATAAGTCAAATTTAGACGGGCAAACTCAATCTGCCGCGGATGGCTTTCGAGTTCAAGTTCATCCAGTACCCAATCATACAGCGGACGATGAATCTCAAATTCCAGTGTACAGAATGAATGCGTAATATTTTCGATAGAATCCTCAAGACAATGCGCGAAATCATACATCGGATAAACGCACCAGTCATCGCCGAGCCGGTAATGATGAAAACGGCGGATACGATAAATCGCCGGATCACGCATGTGGATGTTTGCTGAAGCCATATCGATTTTGGCGCGGACAACTTTTGCGCCGTCTTCGAATTTGCCATCACGCATCTGCTGAAAAAGCTCTAAATTTTCTTCAACAGAACGTTCACGTCCTGGGGGATTTTTGCCAAGTTCAGTAAGCGTTCCACGATGTTCAGCCCATTCATCAGGACTCAAATCACAGACATAAGCTTTTGATTTTTTGATTAATTCTACAGCATAATTATACATTTGTTCAAAATAATCAGAGGCATAGTAAAAGTGTTCACCCCAGTCAAAACCCAACCATTTAACGTCTTCCTTGATAGATTCAACGTATTCCATATTTTCTTTGGTCGGGTTAGTATCATCCATGCGCAAGTGACAAACTCCGCCATTTTCTTCGGCAATCTTGAAATCGATACAAATAGCTTTGGCGTGTCCAATATGGAGATAGCCGTTTGGTTCAGGCGGGAAACGAGTTTCGATGCGTCCAGCATGTTTATTATTTTTCACATCCTCAGCGACTATCGCCCGGATAAAATCCACAGATTCAATATTTGTTTCTTCAGTATTCATATTTTAATTTCCATATGTATTTTTTTAATCACAAAGATTCTAACAAGATAAGCTTGATCGTTTTTAAGATACTACTATTTATAACAAATTCAAAAGAGGGTCTCTAAAAACTTTGTTATTGCCGTAGTATATTTCGCGCGACAAAGAAAATAACAATCATCATGATCGCCACTTAATTCGATAAAAGTTTTTGGTTCTGCCGCTTTCTCAAAAAGTTTTTCACTATGACTAAAAGGAATAATATTGTCATCCGGGCTGGCAATAATTAATACCGGACATTTCACTTTGATGAGATTTTCCATTGTCGATAATTTATATCTCAACATCCAGCGTACCGGGAAAACAGGCATTTTTTCCTGTGCTATATCCGGCAGCGAGCTAAAAGCAGACTCCAATATCAAGCCAGCTGGAGAATATTTCTCGGCTGCATGCGCGGCGAGAGCCACACCCAGCGAACGTCCGACAATAATAATTTTTTTCGCGTCAATTTTTCTAGTTTCGGTCAAGTAACGCCAGGCGGCGGCGACATCTTCGTACAGACCTTTTTCTGAAATACTACCGCCGCTTTTGCCATAACTTCGATAATCAAAAATGAAAAAATTTAGCGGCAATTTATTGAACAGGGAAATCGTATCTAAGCGATGCGAAATATTCCCTGCGTTACCGTGACAAAATAAAACTGTGTATTCAGCATTTTCAGCCGGCACAAACCAGCCGTTCAGATTTGTTCCATCTTTAGTCTTGAAATTAATATCCTCAAAATTCAGTCCGAAATCAGATGGCGTAGCAATAAAGTCTTGATAAGGGATGAAAATCATCTTGTTCTGAAATAAAAACAAAGCCAGAATTAATATAAGGTAAGACAGGGTGATTATTTGGATTATCATAAATAATATTTTCAGCATAATATTATATTTTTTATTTTTATTGTGTGGGGAAATCAAATTCATTTTCAAGCAACTCCGCAATTTTCGCGCATGCCTCTTCTTCATTGGGTCCTTCTACCTGGAGTAAAGCCTCATTTCCATGATGCAATCCCATTGAAATCAAGCCGAGAATACTGTTTAACTCCATTGCCGCTTCTCCATCTTTGATCAAAGTAAAAGTCGTATCCGGGTAATCCGTTTTTATCGTGGTCAAGATAACACTTGACGGACGACAATGAATCCCTGCTTTATTATAGATTTTTACTCTTTTTTCTGTCATAAATTAAACTTTAAAGCTGTTAAATTCGATATATAACTGTATCTTACTTTTAGGAATTTTCAATATCAACATCAAGGTTAGTCATGAAAAGATTAGCAAAAATACAAATCATTCTGCCTGTTCTTATCCTTGCCGCAATTGTTTTACGCCTGCTTTACCTCTGGCAATTCAGCGAATCCCCATTGTTTAATATTCCCATAGGAGCGGACGTTGAAGAATACGATAATTGGGCAAAAGAAATATTAGCCTGGGGCTTCAGTTCCCAAAGATTACACATACACGCACCTCTATATCC